>CAJAYT010000100.1 GCA_903949285.1 uncultured Burkholderiales bacterium | reverse complement strand
CGGAAGGATGATCATCCTTCCTCCAGTCCCTTAACTCGCACTGCAAACCCTCTAGTATCTCCTGTAATCGGGTGTACGCAGTGCCAAAATCACCAGATGAGTCATTTATTACTAATTTAATCAGTCTTTTGAGCTCATCTAAGGTGGTTTGATTCGTAAAAATAGGTAAAAAGCCAATCAATTGATGAAAGTGCTGGTCAATCCTGTGGAGAAGCTCAGTGCTTAGGGGCCTGTATTGGGGTTGGACGCACTCAGACTCTTCTGTTGGAGTCAATACATGCTTAAAAAATTCAATTTCCCCGTCAAGCGAATGCGCAAACGTATCGACCAAGGCAATCAAATCAGTTTTAGTAGCGGCATATTGATTTGCCCTTGTGATGTCTAAAAAAACACTCATTAAAACTTGTCCTTTGTGTGCACTTGGTTATAGGGTAGCTGAGAATTACAAGATAATAAGGGCATGAATCCACTATTAGAAAAACTTCAGCCATACCCCTTTGAGCGCTTGAAGCAGTTATTTGCCGATGTACCAACAAACACCCACTATAAGCCCATCAGTCTTGGCATTGGCGAGCCCAAGCACGCAACCCCTGGTTTTATTCTTGACGCGCTTTCTCAAAATTTTAAGGCCCTAAGCGGCTATCCCCCTACCATTGGTGAGCCAGCGCTTAGACAGGCCTGTGCCAATTGGTTGCGTCGCCGCTACGGCGTTACGCTCGATCCCGCCACACAAATCCTACCCACCAATGGATCCAGAGAAGCGTTATTCTCCTTTACCCAAGCGGTCATTAATCCAAATACCCCATCAAGCTCGGCGCATCCGCGGGTGATCTGCCCCAACCCTTTTTACCAAATATACGAAGGCGCAGCCCTTTTGGCTGGCGCACAGCCCTACTACGTACCAAGTGATCCGGCTAGAAACTTTGGACTGAACTGGGACCTTGTTTCTGAGGAGGTTTGGAGGAGTACTCAACTGGTGATAGTTTGCTCTCCTGGCAATCCGACCGGCGCAGTGATGGGCTTGGATGAGTGGCGCAAGCTCTTTCAACTGAGCGAACAATACGGCTTTGTGATCGCATCGGATGAATGCTACAGTGAAATTTATTTCCGAGAAGAGGCGCCGCTGGGCGGCCTAGAGGCGGCGCATCAATTAGGGATTAAAGACTTTAAGAATCTGATTGCATTCACTTCCCTATCTAAGCGCAGCAACGTACCGGGTATGAGGAGCGGTTTTGTTGCAGGTGACGCTAAGCTGATCAAGCCATACCTTTTGTACAGAACCTATCACGGCAGTGCAATGAGCGGTATGGTCCAAGCCGCCAGCATCGTGGCCTGGAATGATGAGGCGCATGTAACTCTTAACCGTAATATGTACCGGGAAAAATTTGCAGCGGTGACCCCTGTGCTAGAGTCCTGCCTGGATGTGAAACTGCCCGACGCAGCTTTCTACCTATGGGCAGGTGTACCAGGGGGGGATGACGCAGCCTTTGCAAAAGGTTTGTTGACTCAATACAATGTTACGGTTTTACCGGGAAGCTACCTTGCAAGAGAAGTAGACGGTAACAACCCCGGCAAAGGCAGAGTACGAATGGCACTCGTAGCAGAGACAGCGGAATGCCTTGAGGCAGCACATCGTATCAAAGAATTCGTACACAAAAATTTCTAACTATTTATAAACTCATCATGACACAACAACTTCAAAGCATCATCGATCAAGCATGGGAAAACCGCGCACAACTCAACATCTCCAATGCAGGTAAAGAAATTACCGATGCCGTTGAGCACGTCATTCATGAGTTGAACGCCGGGCGACTCAGAGTCAGCACTCGCAAGTCCGTTGGCCAATGGGAGACCCATCAATGGATTAAAAAGGCAGTCTTACTGAGCTTTAAATTCAGCGATAACGTACCCATTCACGCAGGTGAACTCGGCTTTTATGACAAAGTGCCCACCAAGTTTGCAACTCTAACCCCTGAACAAATGCGAGAAAGTGGTGTGCGTGTGGTGCCCCCTGCAGTGGCTAGACGTGGCAGTTATATTGCAAAGGGCGCTATTTTGATGCCCAGTTACGTCAACATTGGCGCGTACGTGGATGAAGGAACCATGGTGGATACATGGGCTACGGTTGGCTCTTGCGCGCAGGTAGGTAAGAACGTTCACCTCTCAGGGGGTGTTGGTCTGGGCGGAGTTTTAGAGCCCTTACAAGCAAACCCAACCATTATTGAGGACAACTGTTTTATCGGCGCTCGCTCTGAAATCGTAGAGGGCGTGATTGTCGAAGAAAACTCAGTTATATCTATGGGTGTCTATATCGGTCAAAGCACAAAGATTTACGACCGAGCTACGGGCGAGGTCATGTACGGACGAGTACCATCTGGCTCGGTTGTGGTGTCGGGCAATTTGCCCAGCGAGTCTGGTAAATACAGTCTTTACTGCGCTGTGATCGTTAAACGAGTCGATGCACAAACACGCGCCAAAACGAGTTTGAATGATCTTCTGCGCGATTAAGAAGCGTAACCTCCTCTGTTTTGTGATGACTCCCTTGTGGTGAACAACAAAACAGTTGAGGATTCACTTCTCCCTTGTTAGTTGATTCACAGTTATTGCAGATGCCCAGGCTTCAAAGCTTCTTTTTTAACACTTCAAACCCTCAACACCTCCGGCCCTAATCCATGTCCTCTTTGTTGGCTTTAACCGAGCAGCTACTCTCTCAGGTATCCATCACACCTAACGATTCTGACTGTCAAAAAATACTAATGACTAAACTATCACCACTTGGGTTTAGTGAGGAGTGGATTTACGACGGAGAAGGTGAAAATTTAGTTACGAATCTATGGGCAACAAAGAAATCAAGCCACCCCGGAGCAAAGACGCTGGTGTTTGCTGGACACACAGATGTAGTGCCCACAGGGCCCGTTTCCAAATGGGACAGTGATCCATTTACACCCACTTACAAAAACGGCTTTCTTTTCGCTAGAGGGGCCAGTGACATGAAGTCCTCCCTGGCCGCAATGGTCGTTGCGACCCAGGAGTTTTACGCGCGAACAGCTTCGCCGTCTGTGAATGTGGCTTTTTTAATCACCAGCGACGAAGAAGGCCCTGCAACGGGTGGGACGGTTAAAGTTTGTGAGTTACTCAAAGCCAGAGCAGAGAAGTTGGACTGGTGCATTGTGGGCGAACCCACGGCTGTAGATCAGACGGGGGATATGATTAAGAACGGACGGCGCGGAACACTGAGTGGAAAACTAGTCATCAAAGGCGTACAAGGACATATTGCCTACCCTCAACTTGCGAGAAATCCAATTCATCAATTCGCCCCTGCCATGGCAGAGTTGGTGAAGACACAGTGGGACCAGGGTAATGAGTATTTTCAGCCAACCAGTTGGCAGATGAGCAATATTCACGCAGGCACTGGCGCAGGTAATGTAATACCCGGCGAGTGCACAGTAGATTTTAATTTTAGATTCTGCACCGAATCGACCGTGGAGAACCTTCAGTCACGCGTTCACGCGATACTAGACCGCCACTCACTTGAGTACGATTTAAAGTGGACGCTTGGTGGTATCCCTTTTCTAACGCCTGAGGGTATCTTGGTTGAGGCAGTGCGAAGCGCGGTAAAAGAAGTTTGCCAGATCACCCCCGAGCTATCTACCACTGGGGGCACAAGTGATGGCCGATTTATCTCCACCATATGCCCAGAGGTGATCGAACTCGGACCACCCAACGCAACCATTCACAAAATCAATGAATGTGTGAGCGTTGCAGATTTAGAGCGTCTAAAAGACGTTTACTTAAAAACACTGGAATACCTTAATTCACATAGTGAGTCCTCCTTGGCTAAGAGTTTATGAGACTTCAAGAACTGATTCTTGAATCTGAAAACCGCTTAACCCAAGCCAAAGTTTCTTTTGGACACGGAACAGATAATGCGCACGATGAGGCATCTTGGCTTGTGCTGTGGAGTCTTGGTTTAGCGCTTGACACTGACACTAACCAATACTCTAATGAACTAAACGCAGCTCAAGTTGAGCGTGCTCTGGCACTCGTGGACACACGCATTCAAAAACGTATACCAAGTGCCTATTTAACCGGAGAGGCCTGGTTACAAGGGATTCCTTTTTTTATTGACAAGCGCAGCATCATCCCCCGCAGCTTAATTGCAGAGTGCTTGGTGAATGCGAGGATCGATCCATGGCTGAGTTTGCACACCTCACGCGTCCTTGATTTGTGTACGGGCAATGCTAGTTTAGCGGTCATCTGCGCGATGGTTTTTCCAGATGTTCATATCGACGCATTAGACCTATCCACCCAGGCCCTGGAGGTTGCCCGGATCAATGTTGAGCGTCACATGCTCACAAAACGAATAGACTTAAAAATCTCAGATGGTCTGGAGCATGCGAGCGGCCCCTATGATCTGATCTTATGCAATCCACCTTACGTCAATTCACAAAGTATGAGGGTACTCCCCCCGGAATACAAAGCTGAGCCGGTCATCTCACTGGACGGGGGGGAAGACGGAATGGATTTCATTAGAAAATTTTTAAATGATGCGCCTGCCCATCTCAGTGATATTGGCGTCATCGTGCTCGAAGTTGGGCACGAAAGAGAGCACTTTGAAAACGCATTTTCAGACCTTGAGTGCATTTGGTTGGAGACAAGCCAAGGAGAGGATCAGGTTGTATTGATGACTAAGGCAGCCCTGAGCGCTTACGCACAGCACCCAGATCATTAACAGGCAAAAGCTATACAGATTTCATTGGGCCGTCGTTAAGTAGGCTGAAACCTTTTTTATTTTTTTATATAAGTATTTATGATAGTTATTCAAGACGTCGTTCTACGACGAGGCGCCAAAGTTGTCTTAGACGGCGCAAGTGTGACCATCAATCCGGGTGAGAAAGTAGGCCTGATAGGGAGAAACGGTGCGGGCAAGTCCAGTCTATTTGCGCTGCTCAATAAAACCCTTAGTGAGGACAAAGGCGAAGTACAAATCCCAAGTGCTTGGAGAATGGCGCAAGTGGCGCAGGAGATGCCCGAGAGTGAGGAATCTGCGACGGATTTCGTTCTCAGTGGAGATACGGCACTGGAGGAGGCCAATAACGCACTCAAACGCGCCGAGGCCTCACACGACGGGATGGAAATAGCGCACGCGCATCTGACTTTGTCCGACCTTGGAGCGCACGATGCTAAATCGCGAGCCCAATCTCTTATCTTAGGACTTGGGTTTAGGCCAGATCAATTGATCAATAGCGTCAACAGTTTTTCTGGTGGATGGCGTATGCGACTGCAGCTTGCGCGCGCTTTGATGTGCCCATCAGACCTACTACTTCTTGATGAACCCACCAATCACTTGGATTTAGACGCACTCGTTTGGCTTGAGAGTTGGCTACAACGCTATACGGGCACTATGCTCGTCATCAGCCATGACAAAGAGTTCCTAGACGCAATCACCAAAGTAACACTCCACTTAGAGGACTCCAAACTTACGCGTTACGGGGGCAATTACAGCACCTTTGAAGAACTCAAAACACAACAACTCCTCCTCCAACAAGCCGCGTTTGTTAAACAGTCCGCCCGCATAGAGCACCTACAGTCATTTATCAATCGCTTTAAAGCGCAGGCATCAAAGGCCAAACAAGCCCAAAGTCGGGTGAAAGCTTTGGAGCGAATGTCTAGAGTGGCACCCGTTGCAGGCACTGCTGACTTTGAGTTCCAATTCAAACCCTCCCCCTCGCTACCCAATCCTATGATTTCCCTCAAATCGGGAGAGTTTGGTTATACGACGCAGGGAACGTCTCGCACCATTTTGACAGACATCAACCGATCTGTTCTCTCAGGGCAAAGGATCGGTGTTTTGGGGGCTAACGGACAAGGCAAGTCAACATTCATCAAAACAATAGCCAAGGCAATGCCACTCTTAAGTGGCTCTATTGTTGAGGGCAAAGGCTTGCGTATCGGCTACTTCGCCCAACAAGAGTTAGACGTGCTGAGTCCAGAGGACTCGCCCCTGATGCACTTCATCCGACTTGCCAAAGAGATCGCACCACAAACACGCGAACAAGAACTGCGCAACTACTTGGGCACCTTTAGATTTGTCAATGAAATGGTCTCACAACCCGTTGGCACGCTAAGTGGAGGGGAGAAAGCACGCCTGGTTCTCGCAATGATCGTCTGGCAAAAGCCCAATCTTTTATTACTGGATGAACCAACCAACCATCTTGACCTGGTCACGCGTGAGGCGCTGGGCATGGCTCTCAATCAATTTGACGGAAGTGTCCTTTTGGTTAGTCACGACCGCGCACTGCTAAGAGCTGTATGCGACGAGTTTTGGTTGGTGGGCCGCGGTGTCATCGAAGACTTTGTTGGAGATTTGGATGATTATCAACAATATCTTTTAGCAGAGGCCAAACGGATTAAAGAACTCATGAAAGAGGAATTGGCTGCCAAGGATAATTTCGCTATTCGCGGGCATGCCAAAGACGCCCAGAACTCAAACACAGACCCCTCACCCGACTCCAATCGTTCGCTGGCCCAAGACACTTTCTCAAAACCCAGAAAACCTGCACAGCCCATTGTTGAGGGTGAGATCATCAGCGCAAAAGAAAGGCGTAAGCGAGAGGCTGAGTTGAGGAATCAAAAAAAAGAACAATCCCAACCCATACTGAATGAGATAAAAGGCATTGATCAAAAGCTTGCACAACTCGGGTTGGAGAAGGCAGAGTTAGAAAACCAGTTGATAGCCGGCGCAACGCCCCAAGACCTGGCCAGCATCGGAAAACGCTTAAAAGATATCCAAAATCAACTGGAAACTCATGAAAACAGATGGATGGAGTTGCAAGAAAGCCTTGAGAAAACTTAAAGTTTTGTAAAGTACGCGCAACTTCCCATTCTCATTTCGTTTGTCCATATTCAGCTATTTTTCTCCAAAATAGACCGGCGTCTTTTATCCTCCTTTTGG
>CAJAYT010000099.1 GCA_903949285.1 uncultured Burkholderiales bacterium | reverse complement strand
CATCCAATACCGTAACGCGCTCATCCATGTAATCAAGTACGCGTAATGCAGTTTGCTTATCTAATTTTTTGAGCTGCTTACTTGAACACTCTGTGTACTTAATGATCCAGGCCAAGATCTTTCCTTACTTGGGTAGCATCTAATAGTTTTTCGCTACCTCTGCGCACGAGCTCCATTTTTGCGTCAGCCAAATAAAAATCCTCAATGTCATCTAACCCGCCCTCAATAAGCTCACGCAAATAGTAAGATTTGGCCCTACCAGTTTTTGCAGCTAGTTGATCTAATCTTTGCTCAATCTCAGGATCAAACCGAATTGAAACAGCCATGATTTTTCTCCTTAAAGGTACCAATCTGATTAACATATCACATGTAATACAAAAAATACATGTATTTATCTAAGTTGTAGACATGGCATTAACTGCAAATCGCCTGTAGCAAAATAATGCGCCATCGCAAAGTGAAATTTCTGAAAATATGTTTTAAAAAGCCCAGGACGGAGAAATGATGTGGATCAATCTTGTGATTTCAGAACAAAAAAGCACTTCAAAAATCAATTTTGTGTTTTAAAAAATCAACAAATCTTGATTGAATTTTTCGAGTTGTGAAGTTTTTAAGATCAATCTATTTTTTGAAAAGTGCGTGGGCACGCCTTTTTTGCAATAAAAGATGCTTAAGCATCCATAAAAATATAAACCGAACCGATTCACCAATAATCGGTGGTTATTAATCGTTAATACAGCCTTTAGGGAGCGTCAAAAAGGTCTTTCCAAGCATCACTTGTAAATCATATCTAAGTTTTACAAAAATCGGTATAGAGTGAGATACCTTGCATATTTTGATAGAGTACTTCGCTACAAAAAAAGATGCTTGACTTCAACCGACTCCAAAACAAAGGGCTTGAAATCGACTAATTGGGGCTGCTGTAGAAAACGGAATTCAAAGCACGCCAAGCGCAAACTGAATAAGATTTCAGCTGATCTGCCTACGATAATCTGAATTATCTAGGTCTCAAATTTCAGCTTCAATTCGGCTCTTCGCCGCCAATCTTGAGGCCTCCTTTTTATCTCGGCAAGCCGAGATGCACCTTGATTGCGTCTTCGACAGCCAGCAGATCGGCCTTTACCAGGCTTCCCAATTGGTTTTTTAGCCTGGCTTTGTCTGCTGCCATGATTTGGTCCGCCATGGCTTTGCTGGTTTCCCCTGCAATGGTCACAACAGCTTCGCCAGGGTAGGTCTTGCCTGTGTTGCTTGTCAGTGGCACCACCACCACTCTGGCCAGGTTTCGGTTTGCGGCATCGTTGCTGACGATGACCGCTGGGCGGGTCTTCTTGATTTCCGTACCCACAGATGGATCAAACTCAACCCACCAGACTTCACCGCGATTCATTGGCCATGTCCTTACCGAGTGCGTTGGTCCATTCCATAGCTTCCGCTTCACGGGCCTGGTCTTGGGCCATGGCCTTGTATCCGTCATCCAGTGACTTGCCCAGGACGTGAGGGCGCAACAAGTCTTCGATGAATTGGCTCATCTTCCGCTTGCCAATGGTGCGCCACAGTCCTTCGTAGACCTCCTCATCCAACGTGATCGTCATCTTCTTGTGCATGATCGCTCCCTTAATACGTTATACGTACACATAATATACCAAGATTGCCAAAAAAGCAAGTCCATATCACATATCACCGCGCTCGATTCCAAGAGCCTCAACTGGTTTGCGTATTCCAGCAGACTTGGACACTTGCTCTCCCAGTTGTCAGGGAAGTTGTCGCTTTAAGTCAAATTTAGACCGGGGTCCGAAAATAGCTTTTACATGAAAAGCCTTTCTGCAGAACGCAAAGAGGCAGTCATCAAGAAAATGCCTCCTCCTTTCAGCATGTCAGTCCATGAATTAAGGGGCTCCACATTATGTACACCCAAAACCCTCCAAGAGGGTCTAAGGTAGCCGCCCTTTTAGGGGTTCAAAGGGTATGCCAGCCATGAGATATTCAAAATCAGCACTTTTTCAGACTCTCGTATTTAAGACCTAACTACTTTTTATAGTGTCTATATTAAATTCTATAACTCATTGTTTTATACATACTTTATTTAATAATTTTATATACAAAAATAGGACCTTAATGTCCTATTTTTGTATATGATAAAACCTCTATTTAAATATAGGAGGCCAAGATGACCCAAGCAACTACCAAAGACCGTATTTTGGCCAGCCTACGCAACTCCAAGGCTAAGGTTTTTTTTCGACATGATTTCAATCGGTTTGGCAACTATCGCCAAATCTGTCGCGTAGTAAAAGAATTATCAGTAGAAGGTAAGTTAATACGCCTTGGCTATGGCACCTATGTCAAAGCAAGACCCTCTTCTATTTCTGGAAAGCCAGTGCCAGACGAGAGTCTGATTAATATTGGCCTTGAGGCAATGAAAAAATTAGGTGTGAAAGCCGATGTTGGCAAAGATATGCGAGCCCTCTTTCAAGGTGATAGCACGCAAGTCCCCATGCTGCCAGTGGTAAACATTGGCAAGGCCAGGGTTAGTAGAAAAATTAGTTTGGGTAATAGAGCGCTGATTTATGAAAAAAATTAGCGAGCGTCAAAAACAACTCGTAACGGATCTCATTGCCGAAAAGGGTCTTAATATATCTGAGTACGCGCTAGAAAAAGACTATATCGTTACAGATGCTCTGCAAGCCCTATTCAAACTAGAGGATCCACAATTTGATTTTATCTTTTGTGGTGGCACTTGCTTTTCTAAGGCCTATGGGCTGTTAGATCGAATCTCGGAAGATGTCGATATTAAGGTCATTCTCAAGCCAGGCTTTAAGCTTTCAAGATCAATATTGCGAGAAGCCTTGAGTTAACTCAAGCCAAAAATTATCTCGGCCCTAGTCAATGCTGGGTTTGATGAACAAGACATTACTAAGCACGCCCGAGATGAAAGCTACGCCAAAGCAAGACTTGGATCTTGCTAAAGACCGACTCAAAATCTTGAAATGGAAATGACATGTCAAAGAAAAATATTGGAACGAGTTTCGATGATTTTTTGCAAGAGGAATCCCTGCTTGAGTCCAGCACTGCTGTTGCTCTGAAAAGAGTTATTGCTTGGCAGATAGACCAAGAAATGAAAGCTCAGAAATTGACCAAAACTGAGCTTGCTAAACGCATGCACACAAGCCGCGCTGCCTTAAATAGATTGCTTGATGAAAACGATGCAAGCCTAACCCTCACCACTCTCGCCAGTGCCGCTGCTGCACTGGGTAAAAAAGTCAACTTGCAACTTGCTGCTGCTTAACCAAAGATCAGTATTGAGTCAGTTAATTTTTTCACTGTGAATTTCTAGTACCAGTGCGGGAGTCGAGTAAACGGGATTTCAAAGTTCAGTGTCCCGTCATGGAGTCGGACTTTCACCAAAATTGGTTCGAGCCCCGAATCAGGAACCGAACCGCAGCCCCCTTTTGTTCGAGAACTCAGAGCGGAGTCAAAACGATAAAGTTCATCAGACAGCGCTTTTCACATAATCGCGCAATGCCAGCTGAACCTGTACCCTGGCCATCACTGATAGGCCTATGCTGCGTATTCCAGCACACTTGGACACCTGTCCCCGTATTTTTGTCATCATAGACCAAATTTCGTAAACGCCTGAGCAGCACAGGTTGAATTTTGCTAGCTGAGATGCTAATGGTCACCTTTGGTGACTATTGCATTTACTGCTTAGGTTGACCTCTATTAAAGAAGTCTTTAAAATAGGCGACTTATATTAAAGAAGTCTTGATCATGAAGCGGACAACTGGAACCTATGTCGAATCCTCCACCCTTGGAGAGGTGGTCAAGGCGTTTGTACCCCATTCATTGCCACCCCAAAAGCCAACCTTGGCGCTGCATGTTTATCAGGATCTGAACCACAAGGCCGAGATGGCCCTGGCGCGTCTGTCGGGCGTGTCGGGCTTGGTCCCGTCTGTGGACTGGTTGCTTTACAGCGCGATTCGCAGGGAAGCTTTGTTGACTTCCCAGATCGAGGGAACTCAGGCCACGATCACCGACCTCTTCGATGACGAGGCGGGTCTCGTTGTGAGCAACATGGTCGATGTGGAGGAGGTCACCAACTACATCGCTGCCTACCGGCTGGTGCGAGACAACCTGCGAGATCCCAATGGGCTGCCCATCAGTGTTCGCTTGCTTTGTATGGCCCACAAGCTGCTACTCCGTGGCGTTCGAGGAACGGGCAAGCAGCCCGGAGCCTTAAGGCGCTCCCAGAACTGGTTGGGTGGAACCCGGCCTGGGAACGCTGTTTTCGTGCCTGCGCCCGCCGACAAAGTACCTGCCCTGATGAGCGATCTGGAGAAGTTTATCCATGACCAGCCAAGAAAAGTGCAGGAGGCAACTGCCAAAGACCTGCCACCTCTTGTAGGGATTGCACTTGCACATGCGCAGTTCGAGACGATTCACCCGTTTTTGGATGGCAATGGCCGTATCGGGCGACTGCTGATCTCTGCCTTGCTGGAGGACTTGGGCTTGTTGCCGGAGCCGCTGATGTATCTGAGCGGCTACTTAAAGCAGCACCAGACGGAGTACTACCGTCTCTTGTCCGCGATCCGCAAGGAAGGGGATTGGGAGTCCTGGGTTAAGTTCTTCCTCGAGGGTGTGCAGGTTGCTGCCCATCAGGCGGAAGAAAACATTCTAAAGATCGCCTCGCTCGTGGCCTCTGATCGCAGAAAGCTGCTTGAATCACCGAAGGCATCATCGCCAGCATATCGCCTGTTAGAGAAGCTGCCGATGATGCCTCGCTTTACTGTGGAGCGGGTGAAGACTGCCTTGGGAACTACCTTCCCGACAGCCAATGCAGCTGTCAAAGCCCTAGCGGAATTGGGCTTGATCACCGAGACGACAGGCAACAAGAAGAACCGCACTTTCAGCTATGACCAGTACATCAAGCTACTGTCTGCCTAAGAGAGCTCTAACGATGGTCAGTACAAAATGAAATTTCCAACAAGGGTTCTGCAGCACAAAGCCGAGCCGGATTCCTATGCAATCCTAGTTTACAAACTTCGCTCACTAGGTATATTTTCGCAATACGCACAAAAAGTTAGTTTAAATTCGAGTGTTTCAAAAAGCAACCGAGAGCTGATCATGATGTGGCATCTAGACGATCTTGCCTAAAGAATAAGTAAAAAAAACACGGAAATTTCACACTTAAACCCCGCACCACAATTACCGATCAAGAGGTGACAAAAAGAATGGGATACATGTGGAAACAAGGTGAATATCTTGCTATAATATT
>CAJAYT010000098.1 GCA_903949285.1 uncultured Burkholderiales bacterium | reverse complement strand
TGGTCGGCGTGGCGGGATTCGAACTCGCGACCCCTTGCACCCCATGCAAGTGCGCTACCAGGCTGCGCTACACGCCGAAGCTTTATATTATAACGCTCTTAGTCTAAATTAATTAGGTAACTGCTTAGGGTTCGCTCAGTAATTCTCTTATCTCATAAAGCTCACGACGCAGTGCCTGCAGTCTAGGCTTGTCGGTTAAAACACCCGCAAGACTCCAGGGCTCATCGGAGGCTATATCTCCGATGCTTAAATTGTCTTCCAAATCCTCTACACCCACAAGTAGAACCTCACCAGCCCGCTTTTTATCACGCTCTAACTGGACTATTTCTTGCAATTTATTGCGAGCGCCACTGATAGTGAATCCCTGGTCGTACAGTAAATCTCTGATACGCCTGACCAAGAGCACTTCGTGGTGTTGGTAGTAACGACGGTTCCCCCTGCGCTTCATAGGGCGCAACTGTGTGAATTCCTGCTCCCAATAGCGCAGCACATGTGGTTTGACACCACATAACTCACTCACCTCACCAATGGTGAAGTAGCGCTTTGAAGGGATAACTGGGAGGGATGTCTCCATAGTATTCAATGCTCAAGAACAGAGGCTAGAGGGTACACGATCTTGGGGCAAATGGTAAGCTTTTTATGCTTCTTCGCCCTGAATTTGTTGTTTTAATTTGGAGCTTGCGTGAAAAGTAACCACTCTTCGCGCCTCAATGGGTATGGATTCTCCAGTACGAGGGTTTCTGCCAGGTCTTTGAGCCTTGGTTCGGATTTGGAAATTTCCAAATCCAGAGATTTTGACGTCCTCACCTTCTACCAATTTTTGGGAAATCAGCTCAAAAAATGCATCAATCATGTCCTTAGACTCACGTTTGTTCAAGCCAATTTGCTCAAATAACATCTCAGCAAGGTGTGCCTTCGTCAGCGCCGGCGTCTCTAAACTTTCTAATGACAATTCCATGATAGCTTTCTCCTAAGTTCTGGGGATTCAGTGCAGAGCGCTCAATCCCTACGCGGCGCGCAGTCTCGCACCTACTTTGTCGCCCAACGCTTGGATCACAACGCTGGTCACACTCTCAATTTCTGCTTCTGTAAGAGTTCCCTCTTCACTGGAGAGGGTTAACCTGACAGCCAGGCTCTTCTCCCCCTCTGACATGCCAGCAACGACTTGTCCCTTAGGTCTATAAATGTCAAATAGACAGGCACCTTTGAGCAACCCCTTTGTCTGAGATGAATACACCGCATTCATTAAATCGGCGTGTGTAACCAAGTCTTTAACCACCACTGCAATATCGCGCTCAACAGACTGAAATCGTGGAACTGGATGGGCCTTAGGAACCACGCCATGGATCAACGCGTCCCACTCAAATTCAAAAAGCAACGGTGCAGCAGCAAATCCCCAGGCCTGACGGTGCTTAGGGTGAAGCTCTCCGATGAAGCCAATCAAAGCGCCGTTCTTTAAAACCGCAGCACTTCTTCCTGGGTGTAACGCAGGGTGAGGGAGTTGAACACCCTCGCCTGCCTTTGGGTTGCTGTTCAAGGCAACGAACTCCAACTCCACAGGCGCAAAAAGCGCCACCACATCGGCCTTCATATCAAAGAAGTCAACTGCTCTCTCAGGCCCCCCCCACTGGAGTGGGGAATTGGGCCCGTAAGCCAACCCCGCTATTCGCATAGGTTGATCGATACCCGCAACCGTTGTGCTTGAATGCTCAACAGTTGGGTCCTTTTTAAAGACACGCCCCACCTCAAACACTCTCACGCGCGTGGACTTGCGGTCTAAATTAAAGCGGAGCACTTCAAGCAAAGACCCCATCAAGGACGAACGCATCACGCTCATAGGAGCAGCGATGGGGTTAAGCAATTTGACGGGGTTCGCATTACCAGCTAAATCTCTTTCCCACTCCTCTTTCACAAAACTAAAGTTGATGGTTTCTTGATACCCCAAGCCTGCAACTTTATGTCTCAATGCAAAAGGTCCTCGCTCAGACTCATCTCTTAGTTTGGGTGTGATGGGGGCAACGGGGGGCGTTGAAGGCAATTGATCAAAGCCAATCATGCGAGCGACTTCTTCTATCAAGTCCTCTTCAATTTGTAAATCAAACCTGTAGCTAGGAGGTGTTACGGTTAGTACCCCAGGAGATTCACTAACGGGTAGACCTAGGCGAGTGAAGGCACTGAGCATTTGTTGCTGTGTAATCGGCATACCAATTACTTTTACAGCTCGCTCTACCCTTAGCTTCACAGCAGAGCGAGTGGGCAAATTTGGCGCAACATCAAAAAATGGGCCGCACGCAGTGTGAGCGTCGCCGCAGATCTGGAGTACCAAACTCGTAATTCTTTCAACTGCGTAAGGGGTCAGTGAGGGGTCAACGCCACGCTCAAAACGGTGTCCAGCGTCTGTACTAAAGTTAAACCGTCTTGCCCGCCCAGCAATACTGGTAGGCCACCAATAGGCTGCTTCTATGTAAATATTTTGCGTGCTGTCGCCCACCGCACTCGCATCTCCACCCATGATGCCAGCCAAAGACTCCACAGCTTGGTCATCTGCAATCACCCCCACAGTCGAATCCAGGGTCACTGTGTTGCCGTTTAAGAGCTTGAGGGTCTCGCCGTCCTTGGCAAAGCGTACCTGCAAATCACCCTTGATTTTGTCGCGATCAAAGATGTGCGTGGGTTGACCACACTCAAACATTACGTAGTTGGAGATATCAACCAGCGGGCTGACGCTTCGCTGGCCGCAGCGCTCAAGACGATCTACCATCCAGCGCGGTGTTTTCGTTTGCGTTTGTGATTTCACGCCGCTCATCACGCGTCCGCTAAAGCGTCCACACAACTCAGGAGCGTGAACATGAACACCCAATGACTCTTTATTTTGTGGTGTAGTGCTGCCAGAGAGTTGCAAACTTGGAAGGGGGTTTAGCGGGGCTCCTGTCAGTGCACTGACCTCTCGTGCAACACCGTAAATACTCAAACAATGTGCCAAATTGGGCGTCAATTTAAGAGTAAAGAGTGTGTCATCCAACTTCAGATGTTCTCTGATATCTTGACCATTTTGTGCGTCCAAGGACAACTCAAGTAAGCCGCCGTGCTCCTCATTCAAGCCCAGCTCCTTTGAAGAACAAAGCATTCCTGCACTCTCGACACCGCGGAGTTGCCCCACTTTGATCACAAAAGCTTTGCCATCAGCCCCAGGAGGCAGTTCGGCGCCAACGGTTGCGCAGGGCACCTTAATGCCCACACGTGCATTAGGTGCACCACAGACAATCCCAAGCGGGTGTTGCCCGCCAATATCAACACTGCACACCCTAAGGCGGTCTGCGTTAGGATGCTGGGCTACTTCCATGATCTCACCGACTACGACCCGTGTAAACGGTGGGGCAACGGGTCTTAATTCCTCGACCTCTAAACCCGCCATGGTTAGCACATCGGCTAAGGCCTGGGTGGTGATGGGAGGATTGCAAAACTCACGCAACCAAGATTCTGGGAACTGCATAAATAAGTCTGGTTAAAGTATCGTTAAATTAAATCTGTTTATCTAAATTGACCCAGGAAGCGCAAATCCCCGTCAAAGAAGAGTCTTAAATCGTTGACCCCGTATCTAAGCATGGTCAGGCGATCTGGGCCCATGCCAAAAGCAAAACCAATGTATTTTTCTGGATCAAGCCCCATATTGGAGACGACTTTGGGGTGGACTTGCCCTGAACCGGCTACTTCCAGCCACCTTCCAGCAAGTGGGCCGCTTGCAAATTGAATATCAATCTCTGCGCTAGGCTCAGTGAAGGGGAAGAAACTTGGTCTAAAGCGAAGTTCGAGATCACGGGTCTCAAAAAATGAATAACAAAAATTAGTGAAAACTACTTTCAAGTCTTTAAAGCTCACCTGCTCGCCAAGCCATAGTCCCTCGCACTGGTGAAACATCGGCGAATGAGTTGCATCACTGTCAACGCGGTAGGTTCTACCGGGCGCTATGACTCTGATTTCAGGCATCGGGAGACCCGCCTCTAGAGCCTCTTTGTGGCGGCGAACATGTTCAACAGCATAGCGGATTTGCATGGGACTGGTATGAGTCCTCAACACATAGTCACCCTCAACATAAAAGGTGTCATGCATTGAGCGAGCAGGATGATCCGGAGGCGTATTGAGCGCGGTAAAGTTAAACCAATCAGTCTCTATTTCCGGACCTTGAGCGACATCAAACCCCATAGACCCGAAGATTCCCTCTATACGCTCAAGGGTTAAGGAGACAGGATGCAGTCCTCCTTGCGCGCTTGATCGCCCAGGCAATGTGACATCAATGGCTTCGGCTTTAAGTTGCACCTCGAGCTCTGCAAGCGCAAGCCCCGCTCTCTTAGAGTTCAAGGCCTCTTCGATCGCTACCTTAGATTTATTGATCAGTGCACCTTGCGCTTTTTTATCTTCAACGCTGAGTGCTCCCAACCCCTTCATCATTAAGGTGATGTGACCGGACTTGCCAAGAAACTGAGCCTTTGCATTTTCCAGCTCTGCGGGAGTTTGACAAGACTCAAATAACGCCCTAGCTTCTTGCACCAAGGTATCTAGATCGCTCATAAAACTCTTTTAGGTAATAGGTGTGTAGAAATAAAAAAAGGATTGAAGCTTTTAAAAGCCACAATCCCTTAGTCGTAAAGTTAATATGATGCTTGGCAGCTCAGATCCCTAAAATTTATGAATCCGTACGACCTTGATCAAATACTTTTAGTATTCACCCAATCAACCCACACGCAATGATGAAATGCGGGTTGAATGGAGGAACAGCTCACTTTATGCAGCCAGGTGTGCTTTTACTTGATCAACAATGCTTCCAAAGGCTGCTTTGTCATGGACAGCTAAGTCAGCGAGCATTTTGCGATCAATCTCTATAGCCGCTTTACGCAGGCCATTCGCAAATTGGCTGTAAGTAATACCAAACTCTCTAGCTGCAGCGTTGATACGCGCAATCCAAAGTTGTCTGAATACACGTTTCTTTGTACGGCGATCTCTGTAGGCATATTGCCCTGCCTTCATAACCGCTTGTTTAGCGATTCTGAATACATTTCCACGACGACCACGAAAACCCTTAGCAAGGGTCAGTACTTTTTTGTGACGGGCTCTTGCCGTCACACCACGTTTTACGCGAGGCATATTTGTTCTCCTAGTTCGCTTGGGGGATTAAAGGCCAGCCGAGGGCAGCATCTGTGCCATGTGACCCATATTGGTCTCATGTACAGTTACAGCTCCACGCAGGTGACGTTTGTTCTTGGTGCTCTTCTTGGTCAAAATGTGACGCTTGAAGGCTTGACCGCGTTTAACGGTTCCACCTGGGCGAACTCGAAAGCGCTTCTTTGCGCTACTTTTAGTCTTCATTTTGGGCATTTACTGCTCCCTTTTAAATTGTGCTCGTGAGGCGCCTGCGAAAAACCCCCGCAGTCTTGTTAGCCCCGAGACACTTTGGCTTTTGCGCTGCCTTTTAAGCATCTGCGGCAACTGATGCCGCTTCAGCTACGGGTTTGACTACGCTACCCGGTTTTCTCTTTCCTGGCGCAATCATCATCACCATCTGGCGTCCCTCTAATTTAGGGAACTGCTCGACAATGATCAAATCCGCCAACTCATCTTTAATACGCTGCAAGAGGGCCATTCCAAGGTCTTGGTGCGTAATCTCACGCCCCCTGAAACGCAAAGTTATCTTGCATTTATCTCCATCATCCAAGAAGCGCTTGATATTGCGCATCTTGATGTTGTAATCGCCGTCATCGGTGCCAGGACGAAATTTAATCTCCTTAACATCAATCACCTTTTGCTTAGATTTAGCCTCTGCAGCCTTCTTTTGCTCTTGGTATTTGAACTTTCCGTAGTCCATTAACCTGCAAACAGGAGGCGTTGCCATTGGGGCAATCTCAACCAAATCTACATCGTACTCACCCGCCATTCGCAGGGCCTCAGTCAGACTCACTACACCCAAGGGCTCGTTGTCTGGACCTGTAATACGTACTTCGGTAGCCGTGATTTCACGGTTTAAACGGTGCTTACGCTCTTCGCGCTGACGGCGATCTCTAAATTCTGTAGCGATGGTTCATGTCCTCAAAAATGACCCAATCAGGCATTTAGTACCTGATTGGTGAATCTCCGGTTCAGTGAAACGCCATACGCTACCTGGACAAGGCCAGTTCATCGTTTATGAGTAACATCTTCCAGGATTCTTTGAGAAAAGGCCTCCAAGGACATCACTCCGAGGTCAATATTTCCTCGGGCGCGCACTGCAACGGTACTTGCAGCTACCTCCTTGTCACCAATGACAAGCAAATAAGGGAGCTTTTGCAACGAGTGCTCCCGTATTTTAAACGTTATTTTCTCGTTTCTCAAATCCTGGGTCACCCTAAACCCTTGATTCTTCAGCATTTTCGAGACATTTGTCGCATATTCTGCCTGCGCCTCGGAGATATTGAGGACACAGACCTGGGTAGGAGCCAGCCAAACCGGCAAAGCGCCGGCAAATTGCTCTATCAAAATACCAATAAAGCGCTCCAAACTACCCACAATCGCCCTGTGCAGCATGATGGGCCTGTGACGTTGACCGTCTTCGCCCACGTACTCAGCGTCTAGGCGCTCGGGCATGTTGGGGTCCACTTGGATCGTACCGCACTGCCATGGACGCCCTAAAGCGTCTTTCAAGGTGTATTCAATCTTAGGTCCGTAAAAAGCACCTTCGCCTGGCAAATACTCAAAATCGCAGCCAGACGCGCGAAGCCCCTCAGCCAAGGCGTGCTCAGCCCTGTCCCAACTCTCCTCTGAGCCAATTCTCTTGTCTGGACGAGTAGAGAGTTTATAAATAATCTCAGTGAATCCAAAATCCTTGTAAACTTTTTGCAAAAGAGTTGTGAAAGCAATAACCTCAGCTTGTATTTGATCTTCAGTACAGAAGATGTGTCCGTCATCTTGAGTAAATGCCCTCACCCGCATAATGCCGTGCAATCCTCCGGTGGGCTCATTTCTGTGACATTGCCCAAACTCTCCAAAGCGAAGCGGCAAATCTCGGTAACTCTTGATACCTTGTTTAAAAATCAGCAAGTGTCCAGGACAGTTCATTGGCTTTAAAGCGTAGTCGCGCTTCTCGCTCTCAGTTGTGAACATGTTTTCACGGTACTTGTCCCAGTGCCCCGTCTTCTCCCAAAGAGATTGATCCAAAATTTGCGGGCCCTTCACCTCTTGATAACCATTGTTCCTGTAAACGGCACGCATGTACTGCTCTACCTCTTGCCACAGAATCCAGCCCTTAGGGTGCCAAAAAACCGTACCTGGGGAGTGCTCGTCAATATGAAAAAGATCGAGCTCACGACCCAATCGGCGGTGGTCTCGCTTTTCAGCCTCTTCAAGCATGACAAGGTATTGCTGAAGCTCCTCTTTAGTGGCCCACGCAGTGCCGTAAATGCGCTGAAGCATCTCATTGTTATGGTCGCCACGCCAGTAAGCGCCCGCTACCTTCATAAGCTTGAAATGCTTCAAGCGCCCTGTTGAAGGAACGTGGGGACCCCGGCACAAATCGGTGAAATTACCCTCAGAATATAAGGACACATCCTCACCAACTGGAATGGATCCGATGATCTCAGACTTGTAATGCTCGCCCAGGTCTTGAAAAAACTTAACGGCTGCGTCGCGCCCCATAACTTTTCTTTGAACGGGCTCATCCTTAGCGCTTAGCTCATTCATTCGTCGTTCAATCGAGATCAGGTCTTCAGGCGTAAAGGGCCTGGAATAGGAAAAATCATAATAAAACCCGTGCTCAATCACAGGACCAATAGTGACCTGCGCTTGTGGAAACAACTCCTTCACAGCGTAGGCCAATAAATGCGCTGTTGAATGACGAATCACCTCGAGCCCATCCGCATCTTTAGCGGTGACGATAGAGACCCTTGAATCATCACTTATCAAATGCGAAGAATCCACCAAAACGCCGTTCACTCGCCCTGCAAGCGTAGCTTTAGCGAGACCTGCGCCGATGCTTTGCGCAACTTGGTCCACAGTTACAGCAGTTTCAAAAGAGCGAACAGATCCGTCGGGTAGCGTAATTTGAGGCATGTTAATTCAATGTTTACCGTTCATCAAAGCCAAGATTGCCTTCGTCATCAAACAAAGCACTTTGCGATATGAACAAGTTGTTAAAGCAATATTAACCAATAGCTCTGATGAGCCTTGAGTTAATTTATGCGAATTTTACTCTTGCTCGCGAGCACCTGGAACTCGAGTTTTTTGGAAGAACCCAAAACACTGCTTTTACCGTACAGATGACTTTGTTGGGCGCACTTGTTACTTCTAAAAAACACCTCTCTCATAGGGAGCGCGCAGTGCGAATGGGGCTGCTAAGTAGGGCGCACACAGGGTTTTCATAGGGAAAAACACCGCTCTAAGAGTGAAAAAAGTGCTTTTTCAGAGGAGAAAACCACAAAAAAATTGAAAAAAGTTGTTTTTCCCTTGGGAAATGGTGTTTTTTCCATTAGCATCCGCAGTGCTGTATCTCTCAACAACGGGTGCGGTATTTCACTTAATCTAAAAAAGGAAATCTAAAAAATGGCAACTGCAAAAAAAGCTGTAAAAAAAGCAGCAAAGAAACCCGCCGCAAAAAAGGCTCCCGCTAAAAAAGTAGTAGCTAAAAAAGCTCCTGCGAAAAAAGTAGCGGCGAAAAAGCCAGTGGCAAAAAAAGTAGTAGCTAAAAAAGCTCCTGCAAAAAAAGTAGCGGCTAAGAAAGTAGCAGCTAAAAAGGCTCCAGCCAAGAAACGCACTCCTAATGCAGCGTTCATGAAGCCTTTAACACCTAGCGCAGCACTCGCAGCGGTAATTGGCCACACACCAATTCCACGTACCGAAGTTGTGAGCAAGCTCTGGGTTTACATCAAAAAACACGGTCTGCAAGATCATGTCAACAAGCGTAACATCAACGCCGATGACAAATTGCGCGTCGTTTTTGGTAAAGCACAGATCACCATGTTTGAGTTGGCAGCCCTCATCGGCAAGCACTTGAGCTAAGCACAAGGTGATGCGAATTTAAAACATCCTTTAGAGGATGTTTTAGTTCAGTTAAAAGGGCGCTGTGTAAGCGCCCTTTTTTATTTAACCCGTCAACTTTAGTATTGACTCACCTTTGAGTTCAGACACTAGGACGCAGACAATCAGCAGAGCCTATTTTGTATCTCGGCTTTTGATAGCTGCATCTCTAATTTGACTCAATGTGGCCCTAGTCGTAATAAGCTCTGGATCCAGCATTACTTCAATTACGGTGCCCTTACTGCTGGATAATGCCGCCTTGAACGCCGGCTCAAAATCGGCCGTTTTGTTCACCCTAACCCCCTCGTAACCATAAGCTTTTGCGAGTGCTACGAAATCGGGATTCATAAGCTTTGATCCACTCTCATGCCTGGGATACTCGCGCTCTTGGTGCATACGAATGGTGCCGTACATACCGTTATTGAGCAGCACAATGATTGATCTGGCACCGTGCTGACAAGCGGTTGCGAGTTCTTGACCATTCATTAAAAAATCGCCATCACCGGCAATCGTGAATGCAACTCGTCCAGTGGTGATATTGGCTGCGATACCCGCTGGCACACCGTACCCCATTGATCCAACAGTGGGGGCCAGTTGCGTTTTATGTCCCTTGGATAACCCGTGATGGCGGTGATAGCGGTGCACCCAACTTGCAAAATTTCCTGCGCCGTTGGTGAGAACAGCGTCTTTGGGCAAGAGTCGGTTCACGCAGTCCACTATCGAGGGCATATCAATCAAATCAACAGAGCTAGGAGGCGGGGGTACTTGGTTGGCTAAAAAGTCTGCATTGGCCCCAGCAGTCCAGTCCTCCCAAGGAACGCTCACAGGGGCTGTTAAGACCTCCAACGAACGGGCAGCAGCATTCATGGATGAGAGAATCGCCAAGTCAGCCCGGTACACCCGGTTCAACTCCTCTGGACTTGCGTGAAAGTGAACTAATTTTTGATCCGGCATTGGCGCTTTGATCAAGGTATATCCTTGGGTGGTCATCTCACCCAAGCGAGGACCAATGGCGATAATCAAATCGCTTTCTTTAATTCTTTGAGCAAGCTTTGGGTTCAGCCCAATACCCACATCCCCCGCATAATTAGGGTGATGGTTGTCAAAAGTATCTTGAAACCGGAATGCATTTCCAACAGGTAGTTTCCAATTTTCGCTAAAACGCTCCAATGCCTGGGCGGCTTGGGGAGTCCACCCACCACCGCCAGCGATGACAAAAGGCTTAACGGAGGCAAGAAGCATCTCTCTGAGCGTTCTGAGTGCACCGGGATCACTCCACGCTTGCACAGCCTCCACTCTAGGTAGGGGCTGAGCAGTAACTGTCTTGGTCAACATATCCTCCGGCAGCACCAACACCACTGGGCCAGGGCGACCGTTCATAGCCGTCGCAAAAGCTCGGGCCACGTATTCAGGTATTCGCTGTGGGTCATCGATTCTCTCAACCCGTTTGGCCATGCCACCAGTGCTTGGACCAAAAAAGCTGGTGTAGTCAAGCTCTTGGAAAGCCTCGCGATTTCTGAAATCACTCCCTACGTCGCCCACAAATAGGATCATGGGGGTACTGTCTTGAAAGGCGGCGTGCACACCAATGGAGGCGTTGGTCGCACCTGGACCTCGAGTGACCATACAGATCCCTGGACGCTGGGTGAGTTTGCCCGCAGCCTCTGCCATAAAGGCTGCGCCGCCCTCTTGGCGGCAAATTACAAAATCAATCTTATCTTGATAGGCATGAAATCCGTCAAGGACTGCTAAAAAACTCTCTCCAGGCACACCAAACACATGCTGCACGCCTTGTTCAACAAGGCATTCCACGAGCAAGTGCCCAGCTATTTGTTCTTTATTGTGTGAGGACATATTGATAAAAAAATATTGATGAAATTAGAAGAGTGAAAATGAGTTTTGGTCGCTGACAGTAACTATTGAAATTAAGAGGCGATTCTTCTAACACGCCTTACATTTAAAGCACCAAGCACCAAAATAACTTGCAATAAGGCTAGACCCATGATCACTGCGGAGTAATTGTGCTCATCCATCAACACACCAAAGACAAAAGCAGAAATCGCTTGACCTATGTCTAGACCCGAGTACACAACACCGTACACGCGACCCGAAGCGTTAGGGGGAGTGGACTGCTTAACCAAGAGATCTCTGGAGGGACTAGCGGAGCCTGAAATGAGACCCATCACACCAAAGAGCAAGAGAACTTGCCAGGATTGGAGCTCCAAGAAAACGAAACTTAATGAGAGGCAACCTGCCATTAGAAATGCAACCCCAACCACACGTTCAGCACGTTGGGGGTTGGAGGCTAAAAATCCGCCCAAGAACATCCCTCCAGCACTGCACAGCATATAGATCGTCAAACAAGATGAGGTCACGCTAAGGGGGACGGACTGCAGGTGCCTTACCGCCTCAGGGGCATACGCTTGGACGATACTCAAAGCCATTGAGTAAAAGAGGAAGAACGCAAAGCACATCCAAACCACTGGGATTTTCAGAAAATCAAAAGTGCCTTCTGGCCTGGACAGTATCCTCTCATTGCTTTGATCGGTGCTTTGATCATTGCTTTGATCGTTGCTTCGTGTGCTCTGAATTGAAGGGGGCTTAGCCAAGATCTCAATAGCTTGTGAATCACTTGAATCAAGGGTCAATTCTTCGCGCTTGAAATAAATCAGTAGCAAGACCGCAAAAGAAATTAAGCCAGCAACGCAAAGGGCAACATGCCATGATGAGGCAATTGCAATTGGCACCATCAGGGCCGGTGCAAGCGCCCATCCCAAGGTACCCGTCAGACCGTGAACACTATAGGCATGACCAATCCTTTTGGGACTGACGCGCCGGTTAAGAAGCGTGTAATCAGCAGGGTGAAAGACGCCGTTCCCCATTCCCGCCAAAAAGGCGCACACAACCATTTGGGTGTAGCTCTCACTGAGCGCGTAGCCAAACATAGCAAGCACCAAACAAATCAAACCCCAAAAAAGGAGGGGCCTGGGCCCAAACCGGTCCACGGCAAAACCAGAGAGCGCTTGCACTGCGCAAGAAACCACGAAGAAGACCGACATCAAAAAACCGAGCTCAGCGTAACTGACACCTAGGCCTTCTTTGATCCAAGGAAATAGGGGCGGCAAGAGTAGTTGGCTGAAATGGCTGACCCAGTGAGCGATGCCAACTAGGGATATGAGTTGTACATCGCCTCGTAGGTTTGCTGGGCTATTAGAGGGGGTATCGAAAACAGGGTCTAGTGTGCTCATAGCCCCCTATCCTACCCTGAAATCCAGGGTTGGATGACCCCTCCAAGTGACTCTCGAGTTACGCTGCGTGTTGCCTTGGTAGGACTCAGGCGGGTGAGCAAGCGAATTTAAAGTCCCCGGGCGCCAATATAGGATCTACGCTGACGGTGATTTTGTCCTTCGGTGCAAATTTGCCCTCTAAGAGCTGTTTTGACAGCGGGTTTTCAATTCGCTGTTGGATGGCGCGTTTTAGTGGACGAGCGCCATAAACGGGGTCAAAGCTGACCTTGGCTAACTCCTCCAACGCAGAAGGCGTTACTTCAAGCGTTAAATCGATCTTATGCAAACGCTCAACGAGCACCTGTAACTGAATGGCTGCAATTTGCGAGATGTGAGAAGCAGCCAAACTGTGAAAGACAACGGTTTCGTCAATACGGTTTAAGAACTCAGGTCTAAAGTGATTTTTAAGCTCCTCTAAAACGGCGTCCCTCATCTCGCCAGCATCTTGACCAGCCATGGACTGAATGAGGTGAGAGCCAATGTTAGAGGTCATCACAATGACTGTATTTTTAAAGTCAACCGTTCGGCCCTGACCGTCCGTTAGACGACCGTCATCGAGCACTTGCAATAAAACGTTAAAAACATCAGGGTGTGCTTTTTCAATCTCATCCATCAGCAAAACGCTGTACGGCTTTCTGCGAACGGCCTCAGTCAAATACCCCCCTTCATCGTACCCCACATAACCGGGGGGAGCTCCGATCAATCGGCTCACCGAGTGCTTTTCCATAAACTCGCTCATATCCAAGCGGATCAAATGGTCTTCGCTGTCAAACAAAAATCCTGCTAGTGCTTTACACAACTCAGTCTTGCCCACCCCCGTTGGGCCCAGGAACAAAAACGAACCTGTAGGCCTATTGGGGTCCCCAAGACCTGCCCTAGAGCGTCTAATGGCGTTAGCAACTGCATTGATGGCCTCATCTTGGCCAACCACTCTCTTGTGCAAGTGATCTTCCATTTTGAGCAATTTATCCCGCTCGCCTTGCATGAGCTTGGAGACGGGGATACCGGTTGCACGAGCAACCACTTCTGCAATCTCCTCTGCCCCCACTTGGGTTCTGAGGAGTCTGCGAACGGGGGGTTTAGCTGCAGAGGAGTCCAAAACTCCCTGGCCCTGAGCAGCATTGCTGCGCTCACTCGCAGCAGCGTCCTTGTAGCGTTTTTCAAGTTCGGGCAATTTACCGTACTGAATCTCGGCAACTTTATTAAAGTCACCCTTTCTGGTGTATTCCTCAATCTGTGAACGCAGCTTGTCTATTTGTTCTTTAATTTGAGCGCCGCCCTGAGCGGCGGCTTTTTCAGCCTTCCAAATCTCCTCCAAATCTGCGGCTTCCTTGCCGAGTTTGACAATTTCATCCTCAATTAGGGCGAGCCTTTTTTGAGATGCTTCATCTTTTTCTTTTTTAACAGCCTCTCGCTCAATTTTGAGTTGAATCAAACGCCGATCGAGTTTATCCATTTCCTCAGGCTTGGAGTCGATTTCAATTTTAATCTTGGCCGCGGCTTCATCGATTAAGTCAATGGCTTTGTCGGGCAAGAAACGATCTGTGATGTAGCGATGCGAGAGCTCTGCAGCGGCGACTATCGCGGGGTCTGTAATCTCTACGCCGTGATGAATTTCGTACTTCTCTTGTAAGCCCCGCAAAATGGCAATGGTTGCCTCAACGGTGGGTTCATCAACAATAATTTTTTGGAAACGCCGCTCAAGCGCCGCATCTTTTTCGATGTATTTTCTGTACTCATCAAGCGTTGTTGCACCCACGCAGTGCAACTCTCCTCGGGCAAGAGCTGGTTTGAGCATGTTGCCCGCGTCCATCGCTCCTTCAGCTTTACCCGCTCCCACCATCGTATGCAACTCATCGATGAACACAATTGTTTGCCCTTGGTCTTTAGCCAGTTCATTCAAAACGGATTTAAGCCGCTCCTCGAATTCCCCCCTGAATTTAGCGCCCGCTAGCAAAGAGGCCATATCAAGTGATAGTACGCGCTTACCCTTCAGCGAGTCCGGCACCTCACCCGCAACAATCCTCTGCGCCAAGCCCTCGACAATGGCGGTCTTACCCACACCCGGCTCACCGATCAATACGGGATTGTTTTTGGTGCGCCTTTGTAAAACTTGTATAGCACGACGAATCTCATCATCGCGACCAATCACCGGGTCTAGCTTGCCCGAGCGCGCACGCTCTGTTAAATCTAGGCAATATTTTTTAAGAGACTCGCGTTGACCCTCAGCCTGAGGGTTATCGACTGGGGCACCGCCGCGAACGGAGTGGATCGCAGTCTCTAATCCGATCTTGGTTAGTCCATTCTTTCGGGCTAACTCCCCCCACTCACCTTTGTGCTCGGATAAAGCCAGGAAAAAAAGCTCTCCAGCAACATATTGATCCCCGCGTTTAAGAGATTCTTTTTCTGCGCCCTGCAACAGACCAATCAAATCGCGACCCACTGTGACTTGGTCTTGACCTTGTACTTGGGGGAGTTTTTTCATAGCCGCCTGGGCTGCATTCTCAAAAGCAGGAACGTTCACACCCGCGCGTTGCAAAATAGACTTAGGGCCGTCCTCTTGCTGAATCATCGCTAAGATCAAATGGGGGGGCTCTATATAAGAGTTATCAGCTCCGAGCGCCAGAGTTTGTGCATCACTCAGGGCTTCTTGAAATTTGGTTGTGAACTTCTCTACTCGCATAATGGACTCTCAAATAAATTAAGCTAACCCTCAACTGAGGATTAGCTCATTCATTTTCAAGCCTAGGGAGCAAATAAATTTGATCGTTATCAAGTAAAGGACGAAAACTCAGTGAATCTGCAAACTAGATTCACTCCTTACTCCTCGCCTTTCTTGGACTCATGTTTCTTTGAGGCCTTGGCTTCGCTGTGGCCACCCTCTTCTTTTTTGGCCTCCTCATGACTGGATTCCTCGCGCTTAGCCTCAGCCCGCTTACCTTCGCTACGTTCGCCTTTGGCTTGCTCGCGGGTTGTATGGGCTTCTTCGTGAATGATCACTTCATGCTCCATCTCATCAGCGTCGTGGGCAAAATGGGAATTGGTTGCGCGTTTTTCAATGGGTGCGTCATTTGCTGCAGCTTTGTATTCAGGTGCGCGTGTGACCGTTTGCATTTGCTTAAAACCTTTGATGACGCCTCTATAGCCGACAACTCGGGCACAAACGTCATTAACGAACAAAGAGTCGTTGTTGTGGATCTCCCAAACGGGATTGACCAAAATATCCGTGGACAGTCCGTCCTTGGATAAGGCGTTATAGGTCGCAGCAGCTTTCGCACGCTCAACTACCCCAAAACTAGGCTTTCCGTTGGTATCAAGAAAGTTCCTATCCCCGGAGCTGATAAATCCCAAAGTCTTTGTCACGCAACCTTGGCCCCTCACCAACTCTTTGATCTCAATATCGGCCAAAGAGTCCGTTGCAGCGATAGACGGCACAGGGACGCGCGCCGTATCGTTGGTACTGACGACACTGGCGCAACCCGTTAATACGCCTACATAAGCGAGTGCAATGATGGATAGTTTTTTCATTTCAATTTCCCCGATTAAGCTTTGGCCTCACATGGAGTGTCCCCATGAGGTCCGATTGATAACAAGATCGGCACAAAAAGAACGAACTTTAAAATACAATTAACTAATTAGTGTTAATTTAATGTTTTTTAGATAAGGAAAATGCTTTTTTAATTTATTTCAACAGTGCAACCGACTTAACTTGTATCCAAATGGGTCTGCCCACCCCAAGTGCCAAATGCTCAACCGCTCTGGACGTTATCTTGGAGAGGAAAAATGTTCCCTGACAATTCACCCTAATCAAGCACTCGCCCGGATGGTTGAGTTCAGTGATGTCTGATATGACAGCAGGGATGATATTTTGAATACTTGTATGGCTTGGTAACTCGGTTGCGATACTGACATCAGAGGCATTGATTTTGACCCTAGCGCGCTGGCCTAACTTGAAACCTTGATCCTTGATCCAAAGTACTCCCCCCTGAAACGAAATCTCAACCAAATGCCATTTTGGATCTATCTGAGTGACTAAGCCGTCAATAAACACGCTTGGCTCTTGAGCATCTCTATAAATGAGCGCATCAGCACTGGTGAGCACCTCCACCAAACTTCCACGGCTCAAAATACTACCGCCCCTTAATACAACTACGCTATCTGCGAGCCTGGTGAGCTCATCCAAAGAATGGCTCACATAAACCATAGATATCGATAGCTCACGCCTGATGCGCTCCAGCCAAGGTAGCACCTCCTCTTTTTTATTGACATCCACTGCACTCAAGGGTTCATCCAATAGCAGCATTTTGGGGCTCGATAATAAAGCCCTGGCTATCGCTACCCGCTGCCCCTCTCCCCCAGATAGGTGAGCAGAGGATTTATGCATGAGATCTTTAATTTCCAATAAATCAACAATGCTCTCCCGATACGAAGGAGCCAGGGAAGTTCTATTTCTAAGAACTGCGTAATTTAGGTTTTCTTCTACGCTCAGATGCGGAAAGATACTGGCCTCTTGAAAAACAAAACCAATAGCGCGTTTGAATGTTGGCAAGTTAATAGATTTTGAAGAATCTTGCCATACCTCTGCCCCAATATTTATATAAGCAGACTGCACTTTCTCAAGTCCAGCGATGGCTCTTAATATAGTTGTTTTGCCGCTCCCCGATGGGCCCCAAAGTGCCAGACACTGACCCACTGGAAAGTTTAGTTCCACGTCAACTTTAAAAGTGTCTTTTTGAAGCGTTAAGCGAATTTCATTCGATTCTCGCATTTGAACATTACTCATCTGTTGGGTTTACTTAGAATTGATTTGCAATTTCTGACCCCAAATCGCAATTGGCAGTAAAAGTGCGAAAGAAAATACCAACATAAAAGCAGCTAATTCATTGGCCTTTTGGTAATCCATCGATTCGACGAAACCATAAATCTGTGTAGACACGACTTGTGTTTTGCCAGGAATATTGCCACCAATCATGAGCACGATCCCAAACTCACCGACTGTATGCGCAAAACTGAGGACACCAGCCATATAAAAGCCTGGACGAGCCAAGGGGAGCATGACAGTCAAAAAAGCGTCCCAAGGGCTAGCCCGCAGGGTCTGAGCGACCTCCCAGGGACGCGGTCCAATGGCTTCAAAAGCATTTTGCAGGGGTTGTACTGCAAATGGCATGGAATAAATGACGGACCCCACCAACAATCCACCAAAAGAAAACGGCAAAGTTCCAAGACCTAAGCTTTGGGTCAAGTGCCCGACCCACCCAGTAGGACCTAAGATCAATAGCAAATAAAAACCCAGCACCGTTGGGGGTAAGACTAGGGGCAAAGTCACCAAAGCTTTGATTGGAAAGCGAAGGACACTGTTTGTTCTGGATAACCACCAAGCAATAGGGGTCCCTAATATTAACAACAAAAGGGTCGTCAATGCAGCTAACTCAGTCGTCAACAAAAGTGCCTGTAAGATAGACGGGTCAATAACGTCTTGCATGAGGGATTAGGAGAGTAGATAAAGCCTGATTGAGTTTGCGAAAAATATGATCCCAATCATAATACACCCGAAGCCATCCAAGCTAGCGCAAAAGATAAGAGCATTTGAGCGCCAACTGTATGGTGGCCGTGCAAATGGGATCGGGCTACATATTTATAAAACCTCCTAACCTCTCACCCTCACCCCATCCCAACACCTAACCATAATGCCCCTCGATTTAAAAAAGCAAAATTACTGCGAGAGGCAGTGGGCCATTAGTACACGCTCACTTGAGAATGAGTTCGATATTGGTACTCAACGTGTTCATTTATTGGAAGAAATTAAGAATATATTTTTTAAATTTGTTGAGGAATCAAATTTTTCTGAAAATGCCTGCATCGCACTTTATTACCGACTTTTCTTATTTTCCACGCTGGTTCTTATGCAAGTCATTGAAAGCAAGGGAGTATCGGTCGGGGGAGTATCTATGTCGGATTTATTACCTGTGTGGACCTCATCCCAAAAATGGTCTGCTAGCGCAAGTGACACTGCAGCATTAGAAGCAGCTTTAGGTAATATTAATTACTCTTTGAAACTTTTAATGCATGACCTTGAAAACGAACACTAACTTATTCAGCTTGTTTCGGTTAATTTGAGAGACAATAGAGGATCCGAATGACCGCAGATTTAGAGGATTTTCATGCAGACTCAACCAACCACGGAACAACAGGTCCATCTTCACACTTACAAGGCACCTGTTGCCCAAACACTTGGAGCGTGGTCGTTAGCCAAGGTCGTTGAACTCATTAACCTTCCCTTCAACGATTTGTTGTTCAAAGCTCAAGAGATACACCGAGAGCACTTTAACCCCAATGAGGTTCAACTCTCAACCCTTTTATCCATCAAAACGGGTGGCTGTCCCGAGGACTGCTCTTACTGCCCCCAATCTTCGCATTACGAAACGGGCGTAGAGGCCTCGAAAATCATGGATGTAGAGGAGGTGCGTAAAGCAGCCATTGAGGCCAAGAAAAACGGCGCAAGTCGCTTTTGCATGGGCGCGGCTTGGAGAGAGCCAAAGGACAGAGATATTGAGAAAGTGGCCGAACTCATCAAAGTCGTCAAAGGACTGGATTTAGAGGCTTGCTGTACTCTTGGAATGCTCAGCGCACAGCACGCCGCATCTCTCAAAGACGCTGGACTCGATTACTACAACCACAATCTAGATACAGCCTCTGATTCTTATTCAGACATCATCACAACTCGCGTTTATCAAGAACGTTTAGACACATTAGAGAACGTCAGAAACGCTGGAGTGAACGTCTGTAGCGGCGGAATTGTCGGTATGGGTGAGGACAGAGAGTCCCGTGCCGCACTCATCCACCAATTGGCTAATCTAGATCCGTATCCAGAGTCCGTGCCTATCAACAATTTAGTTCAAGTTGAAGGAACACCGCTTTACGGCACCAAGGAGCTGGACCCGCTAGAGTTTATAAGAACAATTGCGGTTGCAAGAATCACGATGCCTAAATCAAGGGTCAGACTCTCTGCGGGTCGCCAAAACATGTCAGAGGCCGTCCAAGCACTGTGTTTTATGGCTGGAGCAAACTCCATTTTTTACGGAGACAAGTTACTGACTACCGGCAACCCGGACTGGGAACGAGATCAGGCACTTTTACATAAGCTTGATATTAAAACAAGCTAAGTGCGCTTACGCTCAACGGGTTAATGTCAAATTAAAGTTTGAACACAGGTCGAATTTAACCTGCTCTAAAACACTCTTCCAGTCCTTGTTGGTGCGTTGACGGTATATACGCATGCAGGAGTACCAAGGGCTGGTACTCGTTTTCTCCAACCACCTCCAATCAGAGTTGAAGGGTAGCAAAACCCATACGGGCTTGCCCATAGCAGCTGCAAGATGGGCAACACTCGTGTCAACTGCCACGACCAAGTCCAAGCACTCTACTAAGGCGGCCGTATCACTAAAGTCGCGCAGGGTTGGACTTACATCTCTAACTGATGAAAACGTAACTAGCGTTTCCTTGTCAGTCTGAGACATATTCTTTTGTAGACTTATAAAATCCAGGTCTAGTTGAACGAGCTCATGCAACTGAGAAAGAGATAAACTTCTATTGCGATCATTATGATGCGCCGGATTACCACTCCAAACAAGCCCCACCTTTGCTTTATTCCCATCTGGGTATTGATGAGTACTGAGCCTGTTTGTCCAAAATAAGGCCTTAGTAGGATCGCATTTAATATAGGCATTAGGAGACGGTATATTTTTCAACTGTGTGTTGAAAGCAAGTGGCAAGCTCATCAGAGGACATTGATAATCAAAATGCGGTGGACTCTCCCCTTTTCTCAAAAGTTGATCTACCCCCTCTAGACCTGTAAGCAATTCAAAGAGCTCATGGGGAACCTCTAAGATCACCCTTGCTCCTAGCGCTTTGATTAATTTTGCATATCTACAAAACTGAACCGTATCCCCCAAGCCTTGCTCTGCATGAAGCAATATCGTTTTGTTGATCAAAGACCCTTCTCCGAGCCAAAGAGGGTGGTTGGCGTATGCGTTCGTTCCAGATTGCTTGAGCTCCTTTGATCGCCAGCGCCACTCAAACCCAAGCCAACCCGGTGCCATATTCCCAAGGGTAAGGTTCACAATTGCAATATTAAGATTGGCCTCAGCAAAGTGGGGTATCACCCGCACGGCTCGCTGAAAATCGGTCATTGCACGACCAAAGTCCCTTAAATCCTTAAAAAGATTACCTCTGTTGTAAAAGGCTTGCGCAAGGGAGGGATTGAGCTCTAGAGCCCGCGTATAGCATTGCATAGCGTCTGGGAGCTGTTGGTCCTCGCGGTAAAGCGCACCCAAGTTACACAGCGCATCTGGGTAATCTTTGCGTAACGCTAAAGCATCCAAATAAAGGTGTTTCGCCTTTTGGGTCTGTCCCAACTCTTTGTAAACGTTGGCGCAGTTATTTAGAGCCTCAGCGTAATCAGGCTTATATTTCAGGGCTGTTTGGTAAGCGTTGAGTGCTGCTTCCCAATGTTGGAGATCTTGGAGAACAAGCCCTTTATTGGAATGTGCTTGAGCGTATTCAGGATTGAGCTCAAGTGCTTGCTCAAAGGCTTTCAAAGCGTGCGAGTAGTTGCCCAATGCTCTTAATGCACTCCCTTTGTTATTTAACGCTTGAAAAAACTTGGGATTTAACTGTAAAGCCCGCTCATAGCTGATTAAAGCATCCTCAAATCTAGACTGTTCGAACAAAATCAAGCCGATGTTATTGTGAGCCTCAGCGTAGTTATGGTTTAACTCAAGCGATTTGGCATAACTGGACAAGGCCAGCTCTAATTGACCTTGTCCTTTATAAATATTTCCTACGTTGTTGTAGATACCAACCAGTTTTGCCCCCTCAATCCGCTGGGAGACGGCGACCTCACAAGCTCTGGTAAAAAATGTAAGGGCTTGATCGGGTCTTCCCGTTTGCGCTAGTAACGTTGCATAGAGTTGTAACGTATCAAAGTGTTCGGGCTTAGCACCGAGTATAGATTGATATATCTGCGCAGCGCTATCAAACTGATTTTGCCGGTGTTGAGCGACTGCCTGATTAAGTTTTTCAGTTAAAGCGGGGCTTAAGCCGAATGAATGATTAACGCCGTTTTGACGAACATTAGCCTTATTCGCAGACTTTTTTAGTCGGTTATTCACTGATGGGAATTACGGTATCAGAGCAAATCACTACAAAAAATTTAGTCAAGATTCAATACTCAGTAACTCACACCAAAAGCTGACAGCTCGCTTGGAACAAGCCTATCAGCAGACTGTATATAAATTATCTTAAACCACCGAATTCATATCCAAGGCTCAATATGTACTGATTTGACCAAAGCTTTTGAGTAGCCTTTCCCTGGTAGACAGGTATATTACTCATCTCAGTAAATAATTGTTTGTTGGTGAACTCCAAGTAAACAGGTTTCCTCACCACATATCGAAACCCGGCCTCGACACCCGTTGAGGTCCCAACAATACGCCACCAACCACTGTTAAATCCCATCACGTTCGCGAGCTCTTTTTGCCCCACATCGTTGTCTTGACCATCGATGGTGTTGAACGGGTGGACTATCGCCAAACCTGTTCCTACTTTACCGATAAAGGACAAACTTGAGCTGTCCGCAATTTCTCCAATCAATGGTTTCCTATAAACCGCACTCACCATTAAACTGTTGAGCCCGTTATGGAGCATGTAAGTAAAATTTTGTGCTGTTAACTGCTGTTGACCGATACCTAAATTCGTATTGGAGATGGTTGGGTTCGCCATGACCCCAGTCACATTGGCTGTTTGGCCCAGGGTAGATGTATATTTGTCATGATCGAGGCTTAATTCAACGCCCCATTTTCTCTCATCATCTATAAATCGACCAAATCTAATATTATCTGGACTCCGCAGACCCGGTGTCTTGTACTCATCATGACCTTGAACACTATTGACTGTGTAATTGCTTCCTGGCTGAGTGACTTTGATATCGGAGTTTTGATAATAGGTTTTATTAAAACCTAAGGAACCGTACCACTCTGCATCAAGGTTAAAAAAACCTTTTTTAGATAAATCGGGGCTGAATTTGATGGGTAAATAGGATGATTGCCCCTGCGTGGCGGCTTGGCTCATCGATTGAGCCCCCGCATGCAAAGATAAGATCAAGAGTGACCCGGATAAAATACGCAGTAAGGTTTTAGCATTCATCATAAATTTCTACTTATTCAGACTATTGGGCTATTATAAATTACCGCTGAACGCGGAGTTTCAGACCTACCCACTGGATAGTGAGGTTTTGGGCTCGCCTTTGATTTAGGTCAACTGAGGCAAAATGGCTGATTGTCAATTGGACATAATCAATTGAAATGTAGGGAAATCCAACAAATGTGCATTTGTCTTAACCTTGCATAGCCTAAGCCACATCAGGAGATCAGCATGATTCACAAAGAACGCATGACGGCCCATTTAGAGGGCGACTTTGTCATACTCTTAATCGGGATGCGAATAAACCAGTTTTGGAAAATTCACCGCTGGATTCCAGTTATGGTTGCCATGGGGAAAATGCTAAAAGAGCTATATACCAACCGAGACCTAGGCTTACTACATCATGAGGCGGCCTGGGGACGGACTTTTATCCTCATTCAATATTGGCGTTCAATGGATCATTTGATGGATTACGCAAAAAACAAGGACGCTGAACACCTCCCCGCTTGGAAAGAGTTTAATCAAAAAATCGGAAAAGACGGCGCAGTAGGCATTTGGCACGAGACCTACGCCGCGTCAAATGGCACTTATGAGAACATATATGCTCATATGCCACCATTTGGATTAGGAAAAGCTGGGACGCTGCAGAGAGTTCAAGGCAAAAGAGAATCCGCTAGAGGAAGACTCTCTAAAGAATAGAGTCTGATTTAGGATATCTCCTAAATCAGTCCCCAACAGTTAACTTACTTTGAAGTTGGCATAACAAATTCAGCACCTTTTGCGATGCTTTCTGGCCAACGTTGCATAACGCTCTTTTGCTTTGTGTAAAAACGAACGCCTTCTTTACCGTAAGCGTGCATATCTCCAAAGATGGATTTCTTCCATCCACCAAAACCGTGCCACGCCATAGGCACAGGAATCGGAACGTTAATGCCGACCATACCCACCTGAACGCGTCGAGCAAATTCACGGGCAATATTTCCATCACTCGTAAAGCAAGCCACACCATTTCCAAACTCGCAAGAGTTCACTAAGTTAAGTGCCTCTGCAAAGTTAGATACACGCAAACACGAAAGTACGGGGCCAAAAATTTCTTCCAAATAAATTTTCATGTCCGGCTTGACGTTGTCAAAAAGGGTTCCTCCAATGAAAAAGCCTTCCTCATGCCCAGGAACTTTCAAGCCGCGCCCATCGACCAATAGTTTGGCCCCCGAAGCCACACCGCTTTCAATATAGCCAGTAATCCTATCAAGCGCTGCCTTCGTAACGATAGGCCCCATTTCCGCATCAAGCTCCATTCCGTTTTTGATCTTCAAAGCCTTAGTACGCTCGATTAGCTTAGGTATGATTTTGTCTGCGGCGTCTCCGACCAATACAGCTACTGAGATAGCCATGCAACGCTCGCCAGCTGATCCATAAGCAGCGCCGATCAGTGCATCTATCGATTTTTCAATGTCGGCATCTGGCATTATCACCATGTGATTTTTAGCGCCACCTAGAGCCTGTGAACGCTTTCCGAAGTGTGCGCACCGCTCAAAGATGTAATTAGCAATCGGAGTTGAGCCAACAAAGCTCACGGCCTTGATATCTGGATTCTCAATAAGAGCATCAACCGCCTCTTTGTCACCCTGAACCACATTGAAAACACCGTCTGGTAAACCAGCTTCCTTTAGGAGTTTGGCCATAAAAAGAGAAGCCGATGGGTCTGTGGGACTTGGCTTGAGGATAAAAGTGTTACCACAAGCAATTGCGACTGGAAACATCCACATTGGAACCATGACGGGAAAGTTAAACGGGGTAATGCCAGCTACCACACCCAAGGGCTGGCGCATCACCCAGTTATCAATATCTGTAGAAACTTGCTCGGTGTAATCGCCCTTGAGTAGCTCAGGGATCCCAGTAGCAAACTCCACAATCTCGATACCGCGAGTCACCTCTCCTTGGGCATCTGTGAATACTTTCCCGTGCTCAGCAGTAATGATCGCCGCTAACTCATCGCGATGTGCGTTTAAGAGCTCAAGATATTTAAACATGATCCGGGCCCTACGCAGAGGTGAGGTTTGACTCCATGATTCAAAAGCGGCTTGCGCAATTGACACTGCATTATCGACTGAACTGCGTCCAGCCAGGGCTACACGCCTTGCTACTTTACCTGACGCAGGGTTAAAAACATCTGCAAATCGTCCGTCTTTTGGGGTAACAACTTTACCTGCAACATAGTGACCGACATCGTCTTTGGAAGAAAATTCTGGTTGAGCGTTCATAATTTGGATATTGACTTAGTCTTTAAGAGTTTAAGATTTTAGGTTTACAAATGATATAACAAAAAAAAGAGGTTATTTAACCCCTAGGATACGACTCTGCCCATGCTTCAATCTCAAGCGTTAAAAAGCGCTTAAAAGTCAACTTCTTGCGATATTGGCAGAATTGGGGCTCGCGTTTACCCCTAATTGCAATTAAGATTGAATCCGGACTTCTTGCATTAAGTGTTTAGTTGCCGTGGTTAAAAAACCAAGGGACAAAACAGGTGAAGGAAATTATGCAGGGACAAACTTACTCCAGTAAGCCAATCTTGCGTTATGGGGATTGAAGTCTAGGCTGCTTTCATTAAAACCAATTCAGATTAATGTATGTCCTTCAGAATCAAAAAAATACAAAGCTCTATATTTAACACTACGATCTCGGTCTATGCCAAAAAGCATCTCGATCTTTATCACTCAATACTAAAGTTATCTTGGCTTGAATTCAATATTCTTTTTGCATTTATTTTTATACTCGTAGATTCAAGGACGAAGTGCAACGTTGACTAAAAGTTAAGTGGCTGAGAATGGATTAATATCCACAGCTTCTTGACCTGCAAGTTAAGTTGCCATGAAATATAACCATCTCAGCCAGAACGAACGATATCAGATTTTTAGCCTCATGAAAGAAGGAATGAATTGCACCCAAATTGCCAATAACCTTGGCAGGAGCAAGTCCACCATTTCTAGAGAGATTAGAAGGAACAAAGGGGGTCGCGGGTACCGACCCAAGCAAGCCGATCAACTTGCCCGGGAGCGCTCCATAGGTAGTCGCAATGCCAGGCGCATTGAGCCTGGCGTGCTCAAAGCCGCCTTTGACAGGATTGCCGAGCAACTTAGCCCCGAGCAGATCGCTGCAGAGCTGCCAATTAGCCATGAAGCGCTTTATCAGCATATCTATGTCAATAAAGCCGATGGTGGTCTTCTTTGGAAGAATCTTCGGTGTCAAAAGAAGAAGAGAAAGCGTTATGCTGGTGGAACTGACCGACGCGGCCAAATCCCCGGTAGACGCCCTATTCACGAGCGCCCTGCAGATGTTGAAACCCGCAGGACCGTTGGACACTGGGAGGGGGACACAGTGATTGGAGCAGGACACAAGCAGGCCATCGTGACCTTGGTAGAGCGAAGGAGCGGGTATGCTAGATTGATGAAAGTCAGTCATAAGACATCCAAGCAAGTTGCGGATGCAGTCATCAAGAAATTGCGCTCAATTAATGCAAGGGTCAAGACAATAACTTTTGACAACGGAAAAGAATTTGCAGAGCACGCGCGCATCGACGAGGCGTTAGGTAGCAAGACATACTTTGCCGATCCCTTTAGCAGTTGGCAAAGAGGAAGCAACGAGAACTTCAATGGGTTGCTAAGGCAGTACATACCGAAAAAGAGACCTTTATCAACAGTAACGGACGAGGAGCTTAAAATGATAGAAGAGCGGTTAAATAACCGACCGAGAAAGAGATTGGGATTCAAGACACCAAAACAGGTGTTCCATGAATCTCTAAACCGTGTTGCACTTCATACTTGAATCCACGA
>CAJAYT010000097.1 GCA_903949285.1 uncultured Burkholderiales bacterium | reverse complement strand
TACTTGTGAGCTAGCTCTTCCTCATCTTGATTCAATCTCGTTATAATTTTTTGATGAGGAGAAGTGCCGAATTTATCTCCCCAAACTAGGTCTATATAAGATTATTTTTGGATTTTCTTCTGCGCTTACTCTTTAGTGAGTAGTCGTTCTTGATTGTTAATAGATCCGCTTGACTATTAGCCTGCCTGCACCGAAACATATTCTTGTAGGAGTCAATGGTTTAGCGCAGCTCTCAGCCTTCATAGGCTTTCATCGGTAAAATCACCGACAGATTTAAATTATTTTTAGTGTCTAATATCCCTTAATCATTTACAACACTTCTACTTATTAATTTCCTTTTTATGGATTTCTCCTTACCCCCTCATCTACTCGAATTACAAACCAAAGTCCGCTCCTTTATCCGGGAAAAAGTTATACCCTTTGAATCCGACCCCAGGCAAGATTCCCACGGTCCTCATGAAAGCCTCCGCAAAGATTTGATTGATATGGCGCGTGCGCAGGGCCTTCTGACTCCCCACGCCTCCAAAGAATTAGGCGGGCTTGGGCTTAGTCATGTTGAGAAAGCCATTGTCTTTGTTGAAGCTGGTTATTCAACCCTAGGTCCAACAGCCATGAATATTCACGCTCCTGATGAAGGCAACATCCACCTGATGGAGGTCGTCGCGAACGAGTATCAAAAGAAGCGGTGGTTAAAACCTCTGGTTCGCGGCGAGATTCGGTCCTGTTTTGCGATGACCGAGCCTGCTCCTGGCGCGGGCGCTGATCCCTCTATGCTCAACACAATAGCTGTTAAAGACGGTGATGACTACGTCATTAACGGAACAAAATGGTTTATCACTGGGGCTACGGGAGCATCTTTTGCCATCATCATGGCAAAACTCGAAGACGGATCGGCGACCATGTTTTTGTCGGACATGGATAGGCCAGAAATTAATGTGGTCAGGCAAATGGACGCCCTTGATTCTTGTTTTACAGGTGGTCATGGGGTTGTAGAGTTCAAGGACCTGAGGATTCCAAGTTGTGATGTACTTGGCGAGGTTGGGAAGGGTTTTAGATATGCACAAATCCGCCTTGCACCCGCCCGCTTGACGCACTGCATGCGATGGTTAGGACAAGCGCAGCGTGCGCACGATATTGCTGTTGAATACGCAAGCACTCGCAAAGCTTTTGGCGTTGTTCTGGGTGCGCATGAGGGCGTGGGTTACATGCTTGCAGATAATGATATGGATCTTCATACCTCCAGACTCCACATATGGCACACTGCGTGGTTACTAGACCAAGGCGAGAGAGGAAATTTCGAATCGAGCCGCGCTAAAACCGTTTGTGCTGAGGCGGAGTGCCGTGTTGTGGACCGCTGCGTTCAAATACTGGGCGGACAAGGGGTTACTTCAGAGACAATAGTGATGAAGATCTTTAAAGACATCCGCGCCTTTAGAATCTACGACGGACCTAGCGAGGTCCACCGTTGGAGTATGGCCAAGAAGATTATTGTCCAACAACATTAAATCTTAATAACGTTGAATTGCGCTTGTGTTGTGTCCTGTGTAAGTACAACTTAGGTAACTGGATTCCAACAAGCAAACGAGCTAGTGCCCGTCGTTGTAAATACAGGCCGATCAGAAAAACACTTTGTTTGCGCACTTGCACAACGTGGCGCAAAACTGCAACCTGTCCCTAAACTGGTCAAATCCGGAGGGGATCCTTTGATGGTTGCTAGAGGGCTTCCGCGGTTTTCTGGATTTACGATTGATGCCAATAACCCTTGGGTATAAGGATGGTGGGGTTTAGAAACAATATCTGCGACAGTACCCGTTTCAACAATACGGCCACCATACATTACGGCAATCCTATCTGATACTTCCACTGCTGCGCCGATATCATGTGTGACAAATATTACCGACATTCCGGTTTCTTTTTGCAACTCGCGCAGCAGCAACAAAATTTGTATTTGCACGGATGCATCTAAAGCTGTAGTAGGCTCGTCGGCAAGTAAGAGCTTGGGTTTACAAACCAGTGCAAGTGCAATCATCGCGCGTTGACGCATACCGCCTGAGAGCTCATGTGGGTATGAATCAAAGCGTTTGCGAGCCTGTGGAATCTGTACGCGCTCTAGCATATTGAGCGCCCGCGCTTTGGCGCTAGCCATGTCCAAGTTTTCGTGGACCAGAAGTGCCTCGGTGATTTGTTGACCTATGGTGTAGACAGGATCGAATGCCAGTCCAGGCTCTTGAAAAATCATGGACGTTGTGCGTCCACGGTATTGATTTAATTGATGGGAGCTGAGAGATAAAACGTCCTGTCCATCTACAGTTATTTGCCCTGAGACGAGGGTTGAATTTTTGGGGTGTAGGCAAAGCAACGTGCGAAGCGTGACACTTTTGCCAGACCCTGATTCGCCCAGTAACGTTAGCACCTCGCCAGATGCTAAATCAAAGCTTACACCACTGAGCGCCTGGGATTTTCGTTGTCCGGTGAACTGAACGTATAAATTGTTCACACTGAGTAGGGTCTTACTCATAAGGCCGGCTCTTGGTTAAGGTGACACGCAACGGTGTGATCTAGCCCTACTCCAACTTCTGAAAGTGTGGGCGACAGACTTCGGCAAATACTCTTTACATGGGGGCAACGGTCTTGAAACCTGCAACCCTCTGGGGGATTAATCGGATTTGGCGGATCGCCCTCAAGCGGGGGTTTCAGGGTCCTATTTGCCGGATCCATTGAGGGTATTGCAGACAGCAAAGCCTTTGTGTAGGGGTGTACTGCGTTGTTAAAGATACGTTCAACAGGACCTTTCTCAACAACTTGGCCCAGATACATCACCATCACCTCATCGCTCATGTATTGCACCACATGAAGATCGTGGGATATGAACAGATACGTTAGCTGTCTTTCGCCTTTGAGCTCTTGGAGTAAGTTCAAAACCTGCGCTTGAACTGATTTATCAAGTGCTGCTACAGCCTCATCAAGTATGACCAATCTAGGGCGATAGGCCAAGGCCCGCGCAATGTTAACCCGCTGCCTTTGACCACCGGATAACTCGTGAGGGTATCGAGAGCCAAATTGCTGGGGTGAAAGTCCAACTCTTTGTAACAACTCTGTAGCCTGTTGGGTAGCGTCTGATGCCGATACCCCGTGCACCGTTGGACCGTAAGCTATGGTTTGCTCTATGGTCAGTCGGGGGTTTAGTGATGCAAAAGAATCTTGAAAAACCATCTGAAGATTCCTTCGAAACTCTTTCAGTGCGATTCCCCCGTATTCAGCAACTCCGTCCCCATCAAAAACCATCTTGCCACTGTCAGGGTTTATCAAACGCGCTATCAATTTCGCGGTGGTGGATTTTCCGCACCCTGATTCACCAACGATTCCAAGGGTTTTGCCCTTGGCCACAGAAAAGCTAACGCTATCTACAGCGTGAACGAACTTCTTGTCCTTAGCGAAGAAATCAGTTTGAACGGGAAAGTACTTTTTTAAATCTTTGACCAGTAAGAGTGGTTGAGCCGGTCCTCCCCGGTCTTCGTTGGTGAGACTAGGGTTCGAGTTAGAGGAGGGGTTGGATTGCTCCATCATTTTTTGATATCCATTGCTGATCGAACGCCATCGGCTAACAAATTGAAAGCAATTGAAGTTATAAATATGAATAAACCGGGGAGGGCTGCTATGAATGGTTTGTTATAAATTGCTGAGCGCAGTGTGTTCAGCATCAATCCCCATTCGGGCTCGGGTGGTTTCACGCCCAAACCCAGAAACGACAATCCTGACGCCAAGATCATACTTACGCTTAAAAGACCGGTCGCATATACGAATACTGGGCCAAGAACATTTCCCAGCACATGCACCCGGATGATGGAGAAGGTATTGGCCCCACTCATTCGAGCAGCCTCTATGTAATCGAGTCCTCTGACCTGTGTCGTCACACTCTCTGCGACTCTCACAATTTGAGGTACAAAAACCAGGGTGAGTGCAATCAGGCTGTTGCTAAGGCCCGGACCGAGTGCGCCAGAGATTGCAACTGCCAATAATACTGAGGGGAATGCGTAGAAAATATCCAAGGTGCGCATGATGACCATATTCAGCCGTCCCCCCACATACCCAGCAATCAAACCTAGAGTAGTTCCAATCCCAAAAGCGGTCACCACTGGCACGATGCCCATCACAAGTGATAATCGCCCGCCGTACATCAAACGCGTCAACATGTCCCGACCCAACTCATCCGTTCCGAGCAAATAGCCTGGACTACCAACGGGTAACAAGCGTTTGATCATACTGGCCTTGAATGGATCGGCAGGCGCGAGCCAAGGTGCAAATACCGCTGAAATAATGAGTACCAAAAGCACCCCAGCACTCACGATAGCCAGGGGTTCTTGTTTTAGTTGGCGCAGGACCAAATGCCAATATCCAACGCTTTTGGAGTTTTGCCTCTCTTCGTTCATGGTATTCATCCCTTTAAGCGCGACCCATTCGCGGGTCAATCAAAGGTTGCACAATATCAACGAGCAAATTGAGGACGACAAAAATCATGCACAGAACAAGAAGTGTTCCTTGAAGAAGAGGTATATCGCGTTGAAAGATAGCAGTATTAAGTAAGAAACCCGTACCAGGCCACGCAAACACGGTTTCCACCAATATAGAGCCTCCCATCAGATAACCAATTTGTAATCCGGTTACCGCGAGAACGGTAGGTGCTGTGTTTTTGGCGATATGACGAAAGACTGCCATGCTAGTGAGCCCTCTGGCTCGCAGTGCGATGACGAACTCCTGTCCAAGCATGTCTGCTACTAATGCGCGCACGGTGCGTGTGATGATACCCATGGGAATCACACACAAAGTAATGGCCGGTAGGACTAAAAAGCGAAGATGCTCCAAGTCCCATACCCATTCACTAGACCCACCAGGTCCAGCACCCATGGCCGGTAGCCAACCTAAATTGATGGAAAAAACAATCGTCAACACCAGCCCCAACCAATAGTGAGGGATGCTCACCCCTATGACTGACAAAGTTGTAGCAAATTTATCTATCCAACTGCCTCGGTGATACCCGGCAAGTGCGCCCAGTACACAACCCACGCACACACCGAGCAGGGAGGAGATGGTTGCGAGCATAAAGGTGTTGCTAACAGCACCTAAAACCTCTGCTAGAACGGCCCGTCCAGAGGATATAGAGGTTCCTAGATCCCCATGCAAAGCCCTCCAAAGCCACAAAAAGTATTGAACGGGTACGGGCTTATCCAGTCCGTACGCACTTTTAAGTGCTTGGATGACGTCTGCAGGTGCATCGGCAGGTGCTATTGCGTTTAGCGGGTCTCCTGGTGCTAGATAAACCAGCATGAACGACACTAGGGTAACGCTTAGCGCAATGGGGATTGCGTAAAGCAAACGCTTGAGTACGTAAAAACCCATTTACTTCATTCGAATAGTGGTGAGGTCTTGAAACCAGTGCTGCGCCTGTACAAACTCTTGCACTTTAGGCGAGAGTGCATGTGGATTGACATCGTGCACCACCCATAGCATTAAAGCATCATCAACCATTGTTTGATGGACTTCGGCGAGGAGTGCATCTTGAACCTTGGGGTCAAAATTGTTACGCAGTGTGTCTAATGTGGTGTCCATCTTTGGGTTGGAATATCCACCCCAATTCACTCCATTGGGTGCTATGTACTTACTGTCAACAAAGCGGGTGAGGGCGTAGAACGGGTCAGCGGTTACATAACCCAAGTTAATGCCGGTGATGCCTTTATCAGCGTTCATATCGGCTTTAGCCCCACTGCGCCAATGAAGGTACAAGTTCTCCAGTTCGACCACTTCAAACTCAAGTTGAATACCAACTTCTGCCAAGCTTTGCTGTATGAACTCGTTCATGGGCAGTGATAGCATCTGTCCGGTGCCACCTTGCGCAATGATGATCTTTGCTTTGAGTGGTTTGCTTGTACTGTAGCCAGCCTGGGCCATCAAAGCTTTGGCTGCGTTAAGGTCGTAGCCGATCTTAAAGGAAGGCTTGCCAAACCAAGGACTGGTGCTGTCGAGTTGCCCTTTCGCAGGAACGGCTAGGCCGTTTAACAGTTTGACTATCGCATTGCGGTCTATTGCAAGGTTTGCAGCTTTGCGTACTCGAATATCTGCCCATGGTGATCCGGGGTAGGTAGAGAAGTGATAAGGCCAGACATGCGGTGTGACGTTAGTTACCAGTTTGAAGCCAGCACTTTTTAACTGGGGTAATACGTCTGGTGGAGGCGTCTCAATGATGTCGACTTGCCCGTTGAGAAGTGCATTTGCTCTGGTCATCGCATCCGGGATGGGGATCAAGACAATGCGGTCGGTCTTTGGTATGCGTGTTTTGTCCCAATAGGCGATATTCTTTACCAGATCCGCACGCTCACGGGGTACAAGTTTGTCTAGCTTAAAGGGGCCTGTGCCAGAGGGTTGTGTAGCGACTTTGCTCCAGTCTTTACCCATTTTTTCCCATTGCGCTGGGCTGCCAATTAAGAACCACGGCAGCTGATAAGGAAACAAAGCGTCTACGGCCTTAGTGGTGATCTCTACTGTGTAATCGTCGATGACCCGGTAGGTCGCAATGGATGGTATTCGCGGTCTAACCTGCGCACTTTGTTTAGCATCGAATTGGGGAGATTTGTCTGATAGAACTTTATCTAAGTTCCAAACAACTGCAGAAGCCTTAAGATCAGAGCCGTCATGAAACTTTACACCTTTGCGAATGGTAAATAACCATTTTTTATGATCGGATGGATCAACTTTCCATGAAGTCGCAAGTCCGGGTATCAGTTTTCCGGGGCGTGTACCGATATTGGCTTCCCATGCTATCAAAGGATCATATATGGTGTGTCCAGTAAATTGGTACGCTCCTGCACCGCGGTCTGGCTGACCAGTGGTTAAGGGTATGTCAGCCATAGAAATGCCGTATTTTGCTACGGTTTCAGCCTGTAATCCACTTTCTAAGCATAGTAAAAAAGGGAGCGTAACTATCCAAGCAGGCATTTTCTTGAAAACCGAGATCATGAAGGAACTCCGAAGTAAATATATCTATTACTGATTGCACGCTTCGTGCCACATTCACATCTATGCTTGAATTGATCCTGTAGCTATCATTTGGTCTATTTGTATACCTGTACAAACTGCTAAAACTTATCTCAATCGTCTATTGGTGTCTACTAGTTGGTGCACTCCCGCGCACCAAAATAAACATAGTTTGGATAACGCACAACTAAAGGGAATGTGATTTGAATGATTTTTTGCATCTTAGATACGAGAAGTGCCTAACTTAGCTGTCTAAGACTGAGCTTGGGGACCTCAAGAAACGGAAATCATTTTTTGTAGTCCCATTTGTTAAAGATTAAGGGGAAATACGGGCCGTTAGTCAACATATTGTTGAAAACAATAAAATCAACTGACTGTTTACCGGCAAGCCCGACTTATTCGGGGAGGAAATTCGTCGTTTGGTTGAGGATCTGTAAAATTTGATCTCAACTTTTACACGTGGTTCTATTGGAAGACCATGGCTGGGTTGAGTTGAAAATTGAGCTTAATAATGTCCTAACTCATTGTTTTCAAAGCGAAAAATATTTTATTTAATAATGGCGGAGAGGGCGGGATTCGAACCCGCGGAGGACTATTAATCCTCACACGCTTTCCAGGCGTGCGACTTAAACCGCTCATCCACCTCTCCGCGTGGAGTGCATTGTAGCAGTCTCCTTTGGATCGCCACATTTGGCATGTACACTTCGTCCTTTTATTAGAAACCTAGAGGCTAAATCACATGAAGTTCCATTTCCCTATTGTCATTATTGACGAGGACTTTAGATCTGAAAACACCTCTGGACTGGGGATCAGGGCCTTAGCCGAGGCTATAGAGGGCGAGGGTTTTGAGATTTTGGGGGTGACTAGCTATGGCGACTTAAGTCAATTCGCTCAACAGCAGTCGCGTGCAAGCGCATTTATTCTCTCAATTGATGATGAGGAGTTCACTCCTGGACCTGATTTAGACCCTGCAGTTCTTAATTTGCGTAACTTCATCGAAGAAGTGCGCTTTAAGAATGCAGAGGTGCCAATCTATGTATACGGCGAGACGAAAACATCTCGACACCTTCCCAATGACATTTTGCGTGAATTAAACGGCTTTATCCACATGTTTGAGGATACGCCTGAGTTCGTTGCAAGGCACATCATCCGTGAAGCCAAAACCTACCTCGAAGGCGTCAAACCCCCCTTTTTTAAAGCCCTGCTCGATTACGCAGAGGACGGCTCTTATTCTTGGCACTGCCCAGGACACTCCGGGGGCGTTGCGTTCCTTAAAAGTCCTGTTGGTCAGATGTTTCACCAATTTTTTGGTGAAAACATGCTCAGAGCAGACGTTTGTAACGCAGTAGATGAACTTGGTCAACTCTTGGACCATACCGGCCCTGTCGCCGCGTCTGAGCGTAACGCTGCCCGAATTTTCAACGCGGATCATTGTTATTTCGTTACCAACGGGACCAGTACCAGTAATAAGATTGTCTGGCACCATACAGTTGCGCCGGGCGACGTTGTAGTCGTAGACCGCAACTGCCACAAGTCGGTTTTACACGCGATCATCATGACTGGCGCAATTCCCGTATTCCTAAAGCCCACTCGCAATCATTTCGGCATTATCGGACCCATCCCACAAAGCGAGTTTGAGCCCGAGACCATTAAAGCTAAGATTGCATCCAATCCCCTCTTAAAAGGCGTTGATGTCAGCAATATAAAACCCAAAGTCTTGACCATCACACAGTCTACGTATGACGGTGTTTTGTACAACACTGAGACGATCAAGAACATGCTGGATGGATATGTTGCCAACCTGCATTTTGACGAAGCTTGGCTACCTCACGCAGCTTTCCACCCTTTTTACGGCACCTATCACGCTATGGGCAAAAAGCGTGAGCGTCCTAAGCACTCAGTTGTCTACTCAACGCAGTCCATTCATAAGCTTTTAGCGGGTATCAGCCAAGCATCTCATGTACTGGTGCAGGACTCGCAGACCAAGAAACTGGATCGCCATCTCTTTAACGAGGCGTTTTTGATGCACACCAGTACCAGCCCTCAGTACGCCATCATTGCAAGTTGCGACGTTGCAGCAGCGATGATGGAGCCGCCTGGAGGGACGGCCTTGGTGGAAGAAAGTATCGTTGAAGCGCTGGACTTCAGGCGCGCCATGCGCAAAGTAGACGAAGAGTACGGCAAAGATTGGTGGTTTAAGGTTTGGGGGCCTGACCAATTGGTGGAAGAGGGGATTGGTCGCGCAGATCACTGGATCTTTGGTAGCCACGGTAAAAATTCCAAGTGGCACGGATTTGGAGATTTGGCTGATGGCTTCAACATGTTGGATCCAATCAAATCAACAATCGTCACCCCTGGACTGGACATTAACGGAAAGTTTGCGAAAACAGGCATTCCCGCAAGCATCGTCTCCAAATTCTTGGCTGAACACGGGGTGATTATTGAGAAAACCGGTCTGTACAGTTTCTTCATCATGTTTACCATTGGTATTACCAAAGGACGATGGAACTCATTGCTCACGGCGCTTCAGCAGTTCAAGGACGATTACGCCAAAAACCATCCGATGTGGAAGATCTTGCCAGAGTTTTGTGCAAAGCACCCGAAGTACGAGAACATGGGACTACAAGACTTGTGTCAGTATGTGCATGAGCTCTACGCAAAGTACGATATTGCACGTCTCACAACCGAGATGTACCTCAGTGATTTAACGCCCGCTATGAAACCCAGTGATGCGTACGCGCAAATCGCGCACTCCAATACCGAGCGCGTACCAGTAGATAAGCTTGAGGGTCGAATTACAACCAGCCTTATCACCCCTTACCCACCTGGCATTCCTCTTTTGATACCTGGTGAGGTCTTCAACAAGAAGATCGTTGACTATTTGCGCTTTGCAGGTGAATTCAACGCGCAGTGCCCAGGATTTGAAACCGATATCCACGGACTTGTTGCCGAAAAGGATGCCCAAGGGGTTGTAGGACTTTTCGCGGATTGTGTAAAAGAGTAGCAAATCCGCTTAAACACAGCCAACTGTAAGCCTGTTGACAATTGATCTTAGTCAATTTGCTGCGCAGTATTACGATCAAACCCTGGGTTAAATTAGGGGTTTTAGGTTTAAACTTAAGTACTGTTAAAACTATCACTGTTGTTCACTCATTGGAGTGGACACACAGGACTCAGTGTCATGAATTTTGCCCCTCGCAATAGAAGAGCAAATTGACTTTGGGCGTTGTGTAGATGTACTTAAGGAACGTGAGATGAGCAAAAGGTCCCGGGAATTTAAACCATCAACTCTTGCCGATTGGGAGCAAGCAGCCTCCAAATCCGCACCTAATGGCCAAGTAGATGCACTCAATTGGCACACACCTGATGGCATCACAGTTAAGGCTCTTTACACAGCAGCGGACACTGAAGATTTAGCCCATACGGATACCTTACCAGGATTTGAGCCCTACATCCGTGGTCCACAGGCTACGATGTACGCGTCTCGTCCTTGGACTATTCGGCAATATGCGGGATTCTCTACAGCGCAAGAGTCCAATGCTTTTTACAGAAAAGCACTCGCAAGCGGTGGGCAGGGCGTATCGGTTGCTTTTGATTTAGCAACTCACAGAGGATACGACTCCGATCACCCCCGAGTGACGGGGGATGTGGGCAAGGCAGGCGTTGCTATTGACACAGTAGAGGATATGAAGATTTTGTTTGATCAAATCCCTCTTGATAAAGTGTCTGTCTCCATGACCATGAACGGAGCAGTGCTCCCCGTCCTCGCAGGCTACATTGTGGCCGGTGAAGAGCAGGGTGTCTCTCAAGCTCAGTTAAGCGGAACCATACAAAATGACATTCTCAAAGAATTCATGGTTCGCAATACCTACATCTATCCCCCCAAGCCGTCAATGAAAATCATTGGTGACATCATTGAGTACACCTCTAAGTCGATGCCGAAATTTAATTCGATTTCGATTTCGGGTTACCACATGCAAGAGGCTGGGGCTAACCAAGCGTTAGAGCTAGCCTTTACCCTTGCTGACGGAAAAGAATATGTCCAAACCGCAATGGCCAAGGGCTTAGACGTTGATGATTTTGCCGGGCGCTTGTCCTTTTTCTGGGCAATTGGGATGAACTTCTATTTAGAGGTTGCAAAGATGCGCGCAGCAAGGCTATTGTGGTGTCGCATCATGAAGGACTTTGGTGCTAAATCCCCAAAGAGCCTCATGCTCAGAACCCATTGCCAGACTTCGGGTTGGTCGCTAACAGAACAAGATCCGTACAACAATGTTGTTCGTACAACAATTGAAGCCATGGCCGCTGTGTTTGGTGGAACGCAGAGTTTGCACACCAATAGCTTTGATGAGGCGATTGCTCTGCCGACGGAGTTTAGCTCGCGCATTGCAAGAAATACCCAGCTAATCATTCAAGAGGAAACGCACATTACCAATGTGATCGATCCATGGGCTGGTAGCTACATGATGGAGAGCCTGACCAACGAAATGGCTGAAAAGGCCTGGGCCATTATCGAGGAGGTCAAAGAGATGGGCGGTATGACCCAGGCTGTTGATTCGGGCTGGGCTAAGCTCAAAATCGAAGCTGCAGCTGCTGAGAAACAAGCCCGCATCGACTCTGGTCAAGACGTGATCGTTGGCGTCAACAAATATAAACTCAAAACCGAAGATCCTATAGAGTTCCTTGAGGTGGATAACGTTCGTGTACGTGAGGGTCAAATCAAGATGTTGGCTCAAATCAAAGCCAGCCGGGACTCCGTAGCTGTGGCATCAGCGCTGGAAGCGCTAACCAACGCTGCGCAGTCGGGTGAGGGCAATTTGCTGGACCTGAGCGTTAAAGCTATGAGGCTTCGCGCAACAGTTGGAGAGATCAGTGACGCGCTTGAGAAGGTATACGGACGTCACCGCGCTGATACACAAAAGGTCACCGGCGTATACGCCGCAGCTTACGAGTCTGAGGCGGACTCAGAGCACACCTGGGAGACCTTGAAGAAAGATATCTCAGACTACGGGGATAAACTTGGACGTCGCCCCAGAGTCATGATTGCAAAGCTCGGACAAGACGGGCACGACAGGGGGGCAAAAATCGTAGCCACTGCTTTTGCAGATCTCGGCTTTGATGTGGATATGGGGCCTCTCTTTCAAACTCCTGAGGAATGTGCAAGACAGGCTATCGAGAATGATGTGCACGCAGTCGGTGTATCCACGCTTGCTGCGGGTCATAAAACACTCGTTCCTGCCATCATCCAAGCTTTAAAGGCCCAGGGTGCGGACGATATCATTGTGTTTGTAGGCGGCGTTATCCCCAAGCAAGATTACGACTTCCTATATGCCAGTGGCGTTAAAGGTATATACGGACCTGGAACTCCCATACCAACGAGTGCTAGGGATGTACTTGATCAAATCAAGAAGGCTCAGGCTTAAGGGTGAAAGCGCAGGAATTGGCCCAAGCGTTACTTGGCAGCGGTCGCCGTGCGTCCGCTACCCAAACTACGGACCCCGGGACCTCTAACCAAACTCAAAATTGGGAGGCTCTTAACAGACGAGCTCTCGCCAAATCGATTACGCTTCTTGAATCCACGTTGCCCAGTGATAGGGCTGAAGCTGATGCGCTCATCTCCATGCTATTACCCCACACCGGCCAATCTTTAAGACTCGGTATCAGTGGAGTACCAGGTGTGGGTAAAAGCACCTTCATTGAGGTATTGGGACTGTATTTAATCAATAAGGGACATAAGCTGGCTGTATTAGCGGTCGATCCTTCCTCAACTGTATCGGGCGGATCTATTCTTGGCGATAAGACCCGAATGGAGAGACTCTCAGTTAATCCTTCAGCATTTATCAGACCCTCTCCTAGCAGGGGAACACTTGGCGGAGTAGCGGAGAAAACGCGTGAGGCTATTCTCCTTTGCGAGGCCGCTGGGTACGACATCGTGATTGTCGAGACAGTCGGCGTTGGTCAAAGTGAGACAACTGTCTCACTCATGACGGATCTTTTTGTACTCATGCAACTGCCAAACGCGGGAGATGATCTGCAGGCTATCAAAAAGGGGGTGATGGAACTTGCGGATCTAGTGCTCATCAATAAAGCTGATCTAGATCCAAATGCTGCTACTCGCGCACAGGCTCAAATTACAAGTGCGATGCGACTTTACGGGTTTCACGGCAATCCCTCCAAGAGCACGCAGCTGGACCAAGGGCATGACCAAGATGCATTTCATGGTCACGGCCATGAACATGAACAGTCACACAAAGCCCAGTCGTCAACTCCCTTACCCAAGGTGTTGCAGCTCAGCGCCCTCCAAGAGAAGGGGATAGAGAATTTTTGGCAAACCGTTAGCGCCTACAAGGTGTCGCGTGAGAAAAGTGGCCTCTGGTCAGAGCGTCGGCGTTCTCAGGCCTTGGCCGGTATGTGGGAGCGGGTTGATAGTGAGCTCAAGCGCTCCTTTAAGGAGTACCCACCAGTAAGGTCAATGCTGCCTAATGTTTTGGCCGGTGTCGGTAATGGGTCCTTGGCACCAACTGTGGCTGCACGTCAACTCCTCTTTGCTTACAAAGGGGGCCATGCATGACCTTACTCAGTTGTATTCAGGCTCCAGACTCTCCCTTTGAATTGAAGCATTTATCTGCTCAAGAGATCTTGGTTTTTAAATCTTCAGTCATGTATCAGTAACGCATCATTAACGCATCATTAACGCATCAGTAAAGCTTTCAAGAATTTTTTCGGAGTTAACCCCATGCAAGAAATCCTTCAACAACTTGAACACAAAAGAGCCGCCGCCCGATTGGGTGGGGGTATTCGCCGGGTCGAGGCGCAACACGCCAAAGGCAAACTCTCTGCACGCGAGAGAATCGAAGTATTGCTTGATGAAGGAACGTTTGAAGAGTGGGATATGTTTGTCGAGCACCGCTGCACGGACTTTGGCATGCAAGACAATAAAATTCCTGGAGACGGTGTAGTAACCGGCTACGGCATGATAAACGGACGATTGGTTTTTGTGTTCAGTCAAGACTTTACAGTCTTTGGTGGTGCTTTGTCTGAGGCGCACGCCGAGAAAATATGCAAAATCATGGACCAAGCCATGAAGGCAGGTGCTCCCGTGATTGGTTTGAATGACTCAGGTGGCGCAAGAATTCAAGAGGGCGTTGCTTCACTGGGTGGTTACGCTGATATCTTCCAACGCAATGTGTTGGCAAGCGGGGTGATCCCTCAAATCAGCATGATCATGGGCCCAAGCGCAGGCGGCGCAGTTTATTCACCTGCAATGACCGATTTCATTTTCATGGTCAAAGATACCTCCTACATGTTCGTCACTGGACCTGAGGTGGTAAAGACTGTGACGCACGAAGAAGTGACTGCTGAAGAGCTGGGTGGATCAGTCACTCACACAACGCTTAGCGGTGTAGCCGATAGAGCCTTTGAGAATGACATTGAAGCCCTCTTAATGCTTCGCCGCTTATACAACTACTTGCCCCTCAATAACAGGGATATTCCCCCACTTCGCGACAGCGGGGACCCCAAGGACCGCATGGATTTGAGTTTAGACACGTTAGTGCCGGAGAATCCAAACAAGCCCTACGACATGATGGAGTTGATCTTAAAGACGGTAGACGACGGAGACTTCTTTGAGATTCAACCCGAGTATGCAAAAAACATTATTGTTGGATTTGCGCGCATGGCGGGTCAATCAGTTGGCATCGTGGCAAATCAGCCCATGGTGCTAGCTGGTTGTCTGGATATCAAAAGCAGCATCAAAGCTGCTCGGTTTGTGCGCTTTTGCGATGCCTTCAACATTCCAGTGATTACGTTTGTGGATGTGCCTGGTTTTATGCCCGGGACTTCCCAGGAGTACGGCGGAATCATTAAACACGGCGCTAAATTACTCTATGCTTATGCTGAGTGCACAGTACCTAAGATTACCGTCATCACCCGCAAGGCATACGGGGGTGCATACGATGTGATGGCCTCCAAACATTTACGCGGCGACGTTAACTTTGCCTGGCCCAATGCGGAGATAGCGGTCATGGGCGCGAAGGGCGCTGTAGAGATTATTTTTAGAGAGGACAAAGGGGACCCAGAGAAACTAAGCTCCAAAGAGGCAGAGTACAAAGCCCGTTTTGCCAACCCGTTCGTTGCAGGTGCAAGGGGCTTTATTGATGATGTGATTTTGCCTCATGAGACTAGAAAGCGCATTTGCAGATCACTGGTGATGCTAAAAGGCAAGAAGTTAGAGAATCCTTGGCGTAAACACGGCAACATTCCACTTTAATTGGATTAAGTCATTCACCTTTAGTAACCCACTCTATATCCATTGAATGTAAAAGACTATGTTTAAAAAAATATTAATTGCCAACCGCGGTGAAATCGCTTGCAGAGTTATCGTGACCGCTAAAAAAATGGGCATTAAAACGGTTGCTGTTTACTCAGAAGCTGACAAGGACGCCCGACATGTTCAATTGGCCGATGAGGCAATCCTCATCGGCCCAGCAGCCTCAAGAGAGTCTTATCTTGTTGCCGATAAAATAATTGCTGCCTGCAAAGCCACTGGCGCTCAGGCCGTGCACCCAGGATACGGTTTTTTAAGTGAGAACGAGGCCTTTGCAAAGCGCTGTGAGGATGAAGGTATCGCTTTTATTGGTCCGCGCTCAGAGTCGATTGCTGCAATGGGGGACAAAATTGCTTCCAAGAAGCTTGCCACCAAAGCGGGCGTTAACACTATTCCTGGTGTGAACGAAGCCATTGCTTCTGCAGAAAAAGCGGTTGAAATTGCAAAAGGGATTGGATATCCGGTGATGATCAAAGCCTCCGCAGGTGGTGGCGGCAAAGGTCTGCGTGTCGCCTATAACGACAGGGAAGCTTTGGAGGGTTTCACATCTTGCACCAATGAAGCAAAGAACAGTTTTGGTGACGACAGGGTGTTCATCGAGAAATTCGTTGAAGAACCGCGCCACATTGAGATTCAAGTTCTGGGCGACTCGCACGGTCACGTTATTTATTTAAACGAACGCGAATGCTCCATTCAGCGTCGCCATCAAAAGGTCATTGAGGAGGCACCGTCCCCCTTCATAAGCGAGCAAACTCGCATAAAAATGGGTGAGCAAGCAGTTTCATTAGCGAAGGCTGTGAATTACAAAAGTGCCGGTACTGTTGAGTTTGTCGTTGGGCGCGATCAAAGCTTTTATTTTCTAGAGATGAATACCCGTTTGCAAGTCGAACACCCTGTAACGGAGTGCATCACAGGACTTGACCTAGTCGAGTGGATGATTCGCATTGCCTACGGTGAACATTTGAATATCAAACAAACCGACGTAAAACGTAACGGATGGGCCATTGAATGCAGAATTAACGCTGAAGATCCGTTCCGCAATTTCTTACCCTCAACTGGGAGATTGGTGCGTTTTGAGCCGCCCCATGAGACCATGTTCCAAGCCGATACCGAGCACTTGGAGGGCGTGAGGGTTGACACCGGTGTCTCAGAGGGCGGTGAGATACCGATGCACTATGACTCAATGATTGCGAAATTAATCGTGCACGGAACCAACCGCAACGAAGCTATTGCAAAAATGCGAGAGGCTTTGAACGGTTTTGTCATTCGAGGCGTGAGTTCTAACATTGCATTTCAATCCGCACTATTAGCGCATCCCGACTTTATGGCAGGGCAGTTCAACACCGGGTTTATCGCCGAGCATTACCCCAAAGGCTTTGGGAAAGAAAATTGCGAACATCCGGATCCAGACTTCCTTATAGCCTTAGCCGCATTTGTTCGTCGCAAGTCCCGTGAACGGGCCTCCAACATGACTGGCCAACTCCCTGGTTATGACGTCAAAATTGGCGAGGAATATGTGGTGATTGAACTCTCAACAAGTGGGGATCACAAGCATACCCATGTTCATGTTGATGAATTTATGGACCGCAACGGACTCGCCGTCATTAAGATCAACGATCGCAATTATGCGATTGAGAGTAATTCACGCCTGAATGACATTCGGATTGTGGGTACGGTCAATGGACAACCATTTACTGCGCAGGTCGACCGTGGATCAGACAAGAATCCACTGGCGCTTGAAGTCTCTCACGGTGGACGCACTTTGACTGCCCTTGTTGTCTCCCCCCGTATGGCAGATTTGTACAAGTTAATGCCTTTTAAAGCACCACCGGACCTCTCCCGCTTTGTCCTGTCTCCCATGCCTGGCCTCTTAGCTGATGTGCTTGTTGCGCCTGGTCAAAAGGTTCAAATGGGCGAGCGAGTCGCTGTGATTGAGGCGATGAAAATGGAGAACGTCTTAGTAGCTGCTCAAACGGGAGTGGTTAAGAGTGTGCTTGCCAAAAAAGGCGAGTCTTTAACGGTGGATCAGTTGATCATTGAGTTTGAGAAAACTGAAGCTGCTTGAGCGCTGTTTACGCTAAATCATTTGGAAATATATTAATGAGTAATCGTCCCTTTAAAGTCCTGGGTATTCAACAAATCGCCATCGGTGGTACCGACAAGAATGCGTTGAAACAGTTGTGGGTTGAGATGCTGGGTATTCCAGTGACTGGAACCTTTGCAAGTGAGCGAGAAAATGTGGATGAAGATATATTAACCATTGGATCTGGCCCCCACGCTGTAGAGGTGGATTTGATGCAGCCAATGGATATCGACAAAAAGCCTGCGGTTCACACAACCCCCTTAAACCATGTTGGATTATGGATTGATGATTTACAGGCCGCCTTTGAGTGGCTGAGCGCTCATGGTGTTCGCTTCGCACCAGGTGGTATCAGAAAGGGGGCTGCAGGATATGATATCTGCTTTGTGCATCCTAAGGGAGACGCAGTCCTGCCTATTAGCGGAGAGGGCGTTCTGATTGAACTGGTACAAGCTCCCCTAGAGGTTATTCAAGCCAAGGGCCACTGAGTTGCATTTAGTTCAACTCAGGTATTTTCTTTTTTAGTTTGAATTGCTTTTGCCTTTGCAAGGGCAGCTTGAATAATTGCAGTCTTGCGGTCGACTTGCTTTGAATATTCTGCAGAGCCGGCTGAGCCCTTGGGCGGCATGTGAGTTGTGCCGTCCAGGTCCGCTAAGTTCTCCAGTGCTTTCGCACGCATTCGCTCTTCGTGCTCTGCTGTTTCGCGTTGAAGTCTTATTTTTCTACTGCCATAGCGCGCTCTTGCCAGGTCTGCAAGTGACTCACTCCAGGCGTTCCAGCCGGTTAATGAGGGTGTTACATTTTCAAGAAGTATGCAGTCTACCGGGCAAACCGGAATACACAGCTCACAGCCTGTGCAATACTTCTCAATAACGGTGTGCATTTTCTTATTGGTGCCCAGTATTGCATCCGTTGGGCAGGCATCTATGCAAAGCGTGCAACCAATACATACTTCCTCATCAATCCAAGCCAAAGACCTGGGCCCCTCAACGCCGTGATCAGTGCTCAAGGGGACGGTAGGTCTGCCAGTAATGACGCTTAAGCGACGTACGCCTTCTTCGCCCCCAGGTGGGCATTGGTTGATGGGTGCGCTGTCATGTGCCACAGCCTGAGCGTAGGCTGCGCAGTCTGGGAACCCACAACGCGTACACTGGGTTTGAGGAAGGGCGTCTAAAACCAGCTCTGATAGGCTATTGGTCGTTGCCTTTAAATTCATCTGCTAAGGGGGAGACGCAAGATCAGGCTTTACTCGTTTTACGGGCGGATGTGGTGGCTTTGCTTTTGCTTTTGGCAGGCGCCTTATTCACCGCACGAACCGCAATCTTCGATTGGGGTTCATTGTCTGCAATAAAGCGCTTCAAGTGGGGATAGACTACCTCGCGCCAACGACGACCACTAAAGATACCGTAGTGACCAGCACCCGGCACCTCCAGGTGATGGGAGGACTGTTTAACAAGGCCTGTGCACAGTCGGTGAGCTGCCTCAGTTTGACCAGAGCCAGAGATATCATCCAACTCACCTTCTACGGTTAAGAGGGCGGTTGTTTTAATATCTTGGGGTTTGACGCGTTCTAACTTACCGTCAACTGACTTAACATCCCAAGTACCTTTGACGAGTTTGAACTCTTGGAAGACAGTGGATATAGTCTCCAAATAATAGTCAGCATCCATATCCAGGACCGCGTTGTACTCATCATAGAACTGACGGTGTGCAACGGTACTTGAGTTGTCGCCTTTGATGAGATCTTTAAAGTAGTCGTAATGACTCTTTAAATGCCTGTCTGGGTTCATGGCGACGAAACCGGTGTGTTGCAAGAATCCTGGATAGACCCTGCGTCCCGCACCCGGGAAATTCTCAGGCACTCGGAAAATTACATTGTTCTCGAACCAAGACAAGCTCTTGTTCATGGCCAAATTGTTGACGGCTGTAGGTGACAATGAGGCGTCGATAGGGCCTCCCATCATGGTCATACTCAGGGGCGTTTGCTCCTTGCGACTAGCCATCAAAGACACCGCGGCTAAAACGGGTACTGTGGGTTGACAAACGCTCACAACGTGGCAGTTGCCGTATTTTTGTTGCAAGTGCCTGATAAATTCTTGAACGTAATTGATATAGTCATCCAAGTGGAACGAGCCGCTTGAGAGGGGAACGGTCCTTGCATTGGCCCAGTCCGTAATGTAGACCTTGTGGTCCACGAGCATCGCTTTTACGGTGTCACGCAGGAGCGTTGCGTAATGGCCCGATAGGGGAGCCACAATAAGAACCACGGGTTGGGATTTAAGGTGTGTGAGGGTGTGTGGGTCATCGCTGAAGCGTTTGAACCTTCTCAGTTCACAAAAGGGTTTGGTGATTTCAACCCTTTCTTGGATGGCAACTTCAACTTTATCTATCGTAACGGAGTGAAGACCGAAAGCAGGTTTAACGTAATCTTTGCTTAGTCGGTAAAAAAGGTCGTAGCTGGCAGAGATTCGGTGCCCAATTTGAGACTGTGAGGCGGGTAAATTAGGGTTGTTATAAATCTTAGCAGCTACTTGGGCAAAATCAGCGAACGGCTCAAGTAAAGATCTTTGAGATTCGTAGAGTTGATAAAGCATAGTTTTGTGTCTTGTTGGAGTTAATAAGGAACTGTAACAGCTCTGTAGACAAAATATTGGAGGCTAGACTCCAATTTTACCTGTTTTGGTGCGTTTTTAACCTCGTTTTGGGCTTCCCGTGAGCACCTTTGCGTTCATCGGTTGCTCCCCCCTTGACAGGTGGGACAATAGGTCAACAAACCTTTCCTCTAATCGATGATGAACACACCTATTCAGCAACACAGCTCGCCGCTAACGCTTCGTACCAGTCTCAAAATGCCTTGCATCTTTGTAGGACACGGGAGTCCTATGAACGCCATCGAGGACAACGAGTTTCGACGAACTTGGCAAAAGGTGGGAAGCTACTTTGGACAGGGGCAAAGATGGCCCAAACCTCAACTGATTTTGTGCGTTTCTGCCCATTGGTTGACTCGGGGTTGGGGGCTTACGGCGATGGACCATCCTCCGACCATTCATGATTTTGGCGGATTTCCAGCAGAGCTGCATGCCCAGCAGTACCCCGCTCCAGGTGCGCCTGGGTATGCTGAGCAGATTTCAAAACTTATTCAACAACCAGCGCCTGGTCAAAGCTCCCTGGCAAAAGGTGAGGATCTGTTTCTTGACCGCCAGGAGTGGGGATTCGATCACGGAACTTGGTCTGTCCTAAAACCCATGTTCCCTGAGGCCGATATTCCCGTGATCCAAATGAGCATTGATTACTCAGCCGATATGAACACACACTTTGAGTTGGGGCGTCAACTTAGTACGCTTCGCGAGCTAGGTGTGTTGATCATTGGCTCTGGCAATACAGTGCATAACCTCAGAGCAATGAACCGCAGTGCAGCCAATACGGAGGCATTCGATTGGAACAAAGCCTTTGATGATTGGGTTGCATCGTGCATCAATGAAGGGGATTTAAAACGCTTGATGCAGTTTCAAAGTCTAGGGGACATTGCAAAATTAGCGCACCCTAGTTATGAGCACTATTTGCCTATTCTCTATGTTGCTGGGGCAGCAAGGGAGGATGACCGGGTCGAGTACTTCAGCGAAACCTACCAAGCTAAGTCGGTCGCTATGCGCTCAGTAATTTGGTATTGATTGAGCGTAGCATTCGCCGAAATCAAGCTTCTAAATTAATGCCCATCAAAATGATGAGCGCTTAAACGTTTGATTTCAGCATCCCAGTTGCTGAGCTAAATCATTCAAATCATTTGCTGAAAAATCAACAGGGGTAAGAGCCTTGGTTTCAGCTTGGTGGTTATTCTTTGACCCAACGGGGCCGTGCTCTAAGGCTCGGGTTACAAAGGCTGTTTTAAGCCCCTGCTCAGCAGCGGCTTTAAGGTCCGAGGAGTGAGCTGCGACCATCATCACCTCGCCTGGACTGAGTCCAAGTGCTTTTACACTTGCTTTGTAGACTATAGGGTTGGGTTTGTAGTTTCCGGCAATCTCTGAGCCGAGTATGGCGTCCCAGTGAATATGGTTATGACGGGCCAAATCAATCATGATAGAGATATTGCCATTTGAACATGGGGCTGTAATGAACTTCTTTCTAAGGCGTTGCAAACCCTCTTGCGTGTCACTCCATCCATCTAGTTTGTGCCAAGCAAGGTTTAGATTTTTCTTTGTCAGATCATCGATTCCTTTTAACGAAAAATCTTGAATAATTTTGTTCAAGTTGATCAAATGCAGGTTATCCAAAGAGGAGAAAGGGATCTCTCCGCTTCTCACTTTTTGCATGGAGGGCTGGTACTGATCGCGCCATGCATCTGCGAACGCTAGCCAATCGATATTGAACTTGTCCCCTAAGAGGCTTTGAGCGTGAGAGGCTACGCTGGATCTCCAATCCACAAGAGTTCCGAAAACATCAAACATGAGTGCTTTAATGGGTGAGTTGTTTACTGTGTTTTTCATGTTAATTATTTAAATAGAGCAAGGCAAATGAATTTAAGTAATGAGTGCGTTGTGCTTTGTTGTTCTGAGCCGTGTTGTTTTGTATTGAGCTTTGTTGGAACTAGCATTTTTTGGGAATTGCAAATATTCTACCGCTGGAGCATTATTAAGAAAACTCCTGCTTTAAAAATTCAACCACGCGGTTCACCAGCCCATAACTCACAAGCCATTTAACTGATCCTATTCATCTCACGCTGAAAGATCTGCAGTGCCTGAGATTTGATGGAAATAAATTCAGGATCACTGACCGCCTCAGGAGGTCTTGGGCGTGCCATGTCAAAATTCATTAGGGCCGCGATTTGAGTTGGTCGCCTGGTTAAAAGCAATATTTGATCCGCTAAGAACACAGCGTCCTCTAAATCATGGGAGACGATCACCATGGTGACACCTGTTTTAAGGTTTGCTTCTTGAAGTTTCTCCCTGATAAATAGCGTCATCTCAAAATCAAGTGCCGAGAAAGGTTCATCTAGGAAGAGTACCTCGGGTTCACTGGCTAAGGCGCGCATAATGCAAACGGTTTGCTGTTGTCCCCCAGATAGTTCGTAGGGATACTGTTTTAAGTTAAATTTAATTTCAAACAACTCTATGAGTTCATCTACTCTTTGTTGTAGCTGACCCTTGTCCATCCCCATTCGTTTCAGCGGATAAGCGATGTTGTCCCAAGCACTCATCCACGGGAAGAGGGCATCTCTGTAGTTTTGAAAAACGTACCCAATTTTTGTTTGAGTCAGTGTCTTTCCATCAAAAAGAACTTGTCCCGAGTCTATTGGCATGAGTCCAGCAACCATGTTGATCAAGGTTGATTTACCGCAGCCGTTGGGTCCAAATATGGATACGATTTTTCCAGCTTTAATATCCAAATTAAAGTCTTTATAAAGAGGGATACCTCCAAACTCTTTACACAAGTTTTGGATCGTAACTTGAGCCCGTTTTGGATTTTTGGATGTCGGAATGTTCATTTTTACCCTTTGCCGCCCCAGTGGATGAGTCGGCGCTCAAGCAACATGAACATTAAATTGAGTAAGTAGCCTAAGGCTCCCGTAACGAGGATGGAGCTATACATGTCTTTGATATTGAAAACTTGTTGAGCGTCAATAATTCTGTGCCCCAAACCACTCTCAGAGCCAATAAACATCTCAGCTACGATCACGATGACTAAGGCGAGGGATATGCCAGTCCTGAGTCCGATGAATGTTTGAGGCAAGCTCTCCATCAAGAGTACGTCTTTAAAGATATGAAAACGACTCACCCCCATAGTCTGTGCAGCCATCACGCGTGTTTTCTTAGCATTCATCACTCCGTAGGCGCTATTAAAAATAATGACTAATACAGCTGCGAAGCCCGCAATTGCAATTTTATTAATATCGGTGATGCCAAATATAAGCATGAACAATGGAATAAGCGCAGATGAGGGAGTTGAGCGAAAGAAGTCAATTAAGAATTCAACACTTTTGTAGATCGGGGGTGAACTCCCAAGCACCACTCCAAGTGGCACGCCAATCACACTTGCACCTAAAAATGCATAAAAAGTTCTGGCAACAGTAGCCCACAGGTCAGGGAATATGGACCCGCTAGCAAATACGTGAAACATGTACATTACCGTAGTGCTGGGGGCGGGAAGAAGCGTTGCACTAACCCATTTTGCTGAGACTGCTGTTGCCCATATTAAATACAAAAAAATTGGACCCAAGATAGGCACAAAACGTTTCAGAAAATTGAATTGCATGTAGGGGTACTTTGATATCTTTAGATGCGAAAAGCGACTTTAGCCATTACGAAGGCGATCAAGCTTTTTTATAAAACAAGGATCCAGCAGAGATAGGTTTTTCAAATACTTTTTTCTCTGCAAAGATATCAAACAACCGTTGCAAAGCTTTTACGTCAGTTGGCTTAACCTCTGCATAGTCAATATACCCATTAATGGGAACTGCTTTTGCTAAGTCTCCTTCAATAGCGGTATAGCCCACCAGGTATTGATTGGCCTTTAGTCCCTCTTTTCTGACATAGTCCACGCCGGCTGTGTAGCCAGCTAAAAAACCAGGAACCAAAGCCGCTTTGTTTTTAAGAGTAGCGGCTGTCAGAGCGGCGGCTCCGCCGATCCAAGGCAAGTTATCCCCCAGTACGTATTTGGTGACAACTCCGGATGCAATTGTGCGCGAGATCTTTTCTTGAATACCAATCTCCCCTGTGGGCTCCAATACGTAAGCCGCGTCAACTTGACCCGCAAAAAGTGCAGGCAGTATCTGAGCAATCGGGAGCTCAATGACTTTCGCGTCCTTTGCTCCAGCTCCGTGCATGACCGCTTTAGCAAGCGTTACATTGTTAATGCCGGGTCCACAAGCTATTTTTAGACCGGATAATTCTGATATTTCTTTAACTGTAGACGTTGTGGGTACGATAACTTGGTCCAGGACATACTTTTCATTGGCGTAATTAACGCATGTGAATTTGATGTTTCCTGGTTCCTGAGCATCCGCAAGAGCCAATGCTGTGATGGCCACTCCGTTGGCGCAACCGTCTATACGACCAGCCATCATAGCCTCAACGACTTGACTTGGGCTTGCAAATTTAATGGCCTCCACAGTTACGCCGGCGTGTTTAAAAAGACCTTTCTCCATGGCCGCAAAAAATGGAAGCCCTGCTGCAATGGGCCAATAGCCAATAAGTAATTTCTTTTCATCAGCAGACCGGGAGGGTGCGCAATAGGGAAAGATTGAGAGGCCAAGAGCAATTTTTAATGCGTTCGCAATGCTTTTTCTTTTCGAGGGTTGAAATCGATTCATTAGGGCTCCCGCTGAGTTGAGGTTAATTTAAATAATAACGAATTGTTTACAGTTTAAGTTCCAAATTCCGGGGTGTATAAATTTTATTTAAAGCCTTTTCGACCCAAGCAGCAACTGATAAAAGCTTGGCGTCTGATCCCCAGTCATTTGCCAACTGAATACCAAGGGGGAGTCCATTGCTGGAGTATCCCGCTGGCAGGGTGATGGCTGGTGCTCCCAAGAAAGTAAAGGGAGTACAAAAAACGGCATCTCCTGTGTCCTCCAAACCTTTTGGAGCTTCGCCTAAAGCGGGGGCAGTGAGTACTGCGTCGATACCCCTTAAACACTGTGTGAATTCGGCTATTAGCTCTTGCTGTTTCCTCTTGGCCTTCACATATTCAAGCATGGGTATGTTTAGCCCCTTCTTGACGAGGGTTTGAGTAAGAGATGAAATCCTACAGGGCTCCTCCAAGGCTAAGAGTTCATTGATTTCTGCCGCCTCGGCGAATTGAATGGTGTCTGCCATATCCCAAATGCAATCAAAAGAGGGGGGCAAATCTAAAACGCTTACGTCAGCGCCGGATTGAGAAAGATGCAGCGCTGTTTTTTCGATTAACTGTTGTTGCTCAACACTTACACGAGCCCACTTGGAAGTTTTGAGGAGAGCGATTTTGGGAGGTCGCATGTTTTTCTGAGCATCACTCCAGTTGCTCCAATTCAGTGGAGACGGTATGGGTAAAGGTGAGTGGTGAGGAAAATCAACGCCATCATTTTTGATCAAAAACGATGTGAGGTAGGCTGCGTCTTCAACACTGCGAGTGAATACACCAATATGATCGAGACTTGGAGATAATGGGTAAACACCTGTCCTGGGTATCGTACCAAAACTGGGTTTAAAGCCAACGACCCCGCAAAATGCTGCGGGCCGGATAATGGATCCTAGTGTTTGAGTTCCGATTGCTGCAGGCATGCAACGCGAGGCTACTCCTGCAGCCGATCCACTGGATGATCCACCAGGAGTGTGCGCTAGATTCCAGGGATTACGGGTTAAGCCGGGAGATCTCCAAGCAAACTCAGTCGTAACTGTTTTACCCAAAACCAATCCACCGTGTTCTTCAATGGATTGGACAACACTGGCTGCTTTTGGAGCGATTCGTCCCTTGAATGCTCTCGAACCTCTCTGCGTTTTAAGTTGTCGCGTATCAATGATGTCCTTAACGCCAATAGGTATTCCCAAAAGCGGTTTGTTGGATTGCACAGTAGATGAGACTGAGTTTAAACTTGAGCAATCTCTTCTAAGAACATGAGGATCAAAATCTGCAAACAAATGAAGATACGGCTCGACATCGGCTATCCGACTGAGGATGCCCTCGAGGTAGTCCTCCTTTGTAATGTCTCGGTTAGCAATCAATTGCTGGGCTTGCATTAAGCTCAGCTCATAAAGAGCTTTTTTCATATGTTGAAACTCTTTCTAGATTAGTTTTACCAATGCAACTGCTGTGCCATGTTAAATGTCTCAAACCACAAGGTGGGAATGAAGAAGGGGCATCTCGTTTTTAAATCCATTCGGCGCCCTCATTGAACGAAGGAGTTGTTACGGTTAACTAAAAGTCAGTATCTTTGATCTGTTCGGTTATAAAAACTAAATTAATCAAGACTTTTTGAGGTTAAAACTCATTAAACAATGTCACTTTTTAGTGCAGATGCACCAATAGTGATAGGCGACCGAAGATTTAGAAACTCTATGAATTTGTAATGATAATGAAATAATTGAATGACGTTATAGATCGATTAATTCCGCGTTAACAGTATCCGTTAACTGCTTAGCAAGAAAGCCCTCAGATATCCAGTTTTTGAGTTCCGTTTTAAATTCCTCAGTCTCGAGATCGTGCCAGCCTAGGCATAAACCCGTAGGCGACCGACCGCAGGTGCATGGAGCATCGCTTTCACTGGAATGATTTCTTGCATTCATTTAAGGTTGTAGCCCTATCTAGGGGCGTTTTTGTCACAAACAACGTATCGCGCACATTGTAATTTGCAATTGCGGTGTGTATCGATGTTCTCACATGCTGACTGAATCTTTACATTGCTTCAATGACTTGCACAAATTTGGTGCAAAAGAAAATGTATTTAATCAAAAAGAATTAATGTGAATCGTATTAGAAACTGCTCAGATTCGTACTCTACAGCTGACATGCTTCTTGCTTGATATGAGAATAATAAGCATTAAATAAAAGGCAAATCATGATGAGCGATCCGGACCGTCTAAAAGTAGTGGATAGGCACGAGGTTCAGTATGCAATTGTCACTTTAAGCAGAGACAAAGAATTCATAAGATTGATGGACTCGGAGCTCACGCTGTTGGAGTCTTCTTTGGTAGAAAAATTCACACCTCAACTTGTAAGCGTCCAACACTTTCTTTTCAAAGACAGTGAGAAATACTATGTATCGCTAAAAATCGATATTGCCAATAAGTCATGGAGCCTCAAAATTTTAGTTAGCGACACGGGTCCTGCATTCGTCATACACACGTCTGATGGACAGCAATTTTCTCTATTGTCAGCAAAGAGAATTAGAGAAACCATTTACGACTTAGCGTTAGATTTCTTTGATCCAAGTCTCAATTATTCTCAGTTTAAAACCTCCGCTGGTGCGCCCTCATTAGGGCTTTGAACGCTACTTTACCGACCTGTTGGTTGTTCACTTAGTCGGAGAAATTTGTATAAACACAGGGGTAACTCACTCTATTCAGTTCAACTTAGCTAATGTATTATGAAGTCTTTCTAGACACTAGTTAAGGCAGATGTAAATGAAGACCAATTTAGTTCAGAAAGATCATAGAAGGTCGTTGGCGCAAATGATCATGAACAAAGCCTTTTTGAGCGGACAATTCAAATTACGCTCTGGTAGGGTCTCCAACTTGTACATTGACAAGTATGCGGTTTTCTCTCACCCTCAACTCTTAGACACGATAACAAGATATATGGCCAGCTTGGTGCCGCCCTCGGTTCAGATCATTGCCGGCAGAGAGATGGGCACAATTCCCTTATCGATCATGCTGTCCCAGCATACAGGGCTGGAGTGCGCGTTTATTCGAAAGGAAGCAAAAAAATACGGGACTCAAAGAGTAGTGGAGGGCGTAGATATTAAAGGCAAAAATGTGCTCGTTCTTGAAAATATCGCGACCTCAGGAGGGGAGGTAATGACCACGACAAGAAAGCTACGTGCCTTAGGTGCCGTTGTGACTCACGCTTTGGTTGTCGTTGATCAAGAGGAAGGAGGCTTAGAGCTCACAGGCATTGGCGGGGTGAGCTTGTTGTCTCTTCTCAAGAAGTCAGATTTTGATGGACTTAGTCCTGAGAAGTAGCGGGAAGGACGACCTAGGGATAACATCCGTAAGTCGTCCTCATTAGAACTTTAAGCCTTCATGACTGCTGCGATTGAAGTCGCAACGTGCTCTACATTCTTAGTATTGAGCGCTGACACTGCCATTCGACCTGAGTCAGTTCCGTAGACGCCAAACTCGTTGCGTAGCCTCACCATTTGATCCTTGGACAAGCCAGAGTAACTGAACATACCAATTTGGTCCGTGATGAAGTCCATATTTTCTTTGACACCCGCTTTGGCAAGCCCCTCCACTAGCATTTTTCGCATCAGTTTAATGCGTACACGCATTTCACCTAATTCTTTTTCCCAAAGCGCGCGAAGTTCCGGGGTGTTGAGAACATGGGCTACAACTGAGCCTCCGTGAATCGGCGGATTAGAGTAGTTGGTTCTGACCATAATCTTTAACTGAGAGAGCACTCGGTCGCACTCAGCCTTATCTGAGCACACTACAGAGAGAGCTCCAACGCGCTCACCGTATAAGCTGAAGCTTTTAGAGAACGAAGTAGATACGAAAAAATTCATCCCAGAGCGAATGAATTTGCCGATGACAGCACCGTCCTCTGTCAGGCCAACTCCAAAACCTTGATAAGCCAGATCAAGGAAAGGTGTTAACTCACGGCTTTTCACAGTCTCAATCACCTTATCCCACTGCGTAGGTGTTATGTCGTAACCTGTTGGGTTGTGACAGCATGCGTGAAGGACAACAATAGTCTGTTTTGGCGCCGCGTTCAATGACGCCAACATGGCGTCGAAATCTATCCCCTTTTTAGCCGCATCATAGTAGCCGTAAGTCGTAACGTTGAAACCAGCTTGTGTGAACAAGGCTCTGTGATTTTCCCAGCTTGGGTCAGATATCATAAGGCCAGAGTTAGGAAGGAGTTTCTTTAAAAAGTCAGCTCCAACTTTAAGTCCACCTGTACCGCCAAGTGTTTGTACGGTCGCGACACGACCGGATGTTACAGGCTCGGATCCCTCACCAAATACAAGGGATTTAACAGCAGCATCGTATGCTGCAATTCCGTCAATGGGCAAATAACCTCTCGCTGTAGGCTTTGCAATTAAGGCTTTTTCCGCCAATTGAACGCACTCGAGTAAAGGTATCTTGCCGTTATCATCAAAATAAACGCCGACACCAAGATTGACTTTTAGGGGGTTCTTATCAGTGGCAAATTGCTCATTCAAGCCCAAAATTGGGTCTCTGGGTGCCATCTCGACTGCGGTAAACAACGACATTGTTCAAGGCCTTATTAGGTAATTATTGAAATTGGGAGGAGAATACGCGGTTAGCCATAAAAATTGAAGAATCAAAAAGGTCTGAATCCTTTAATGTCCCTTCAAAGGCATTGCATATCCAATATTTTAGCCCTCTCCAGTGACCTTTTTTGGGAATTTAGGTATCCTACGCTGTTGATTTGAAGATTTCTCAATCAAAACATCAAATTTCAACATCTCCTCTAGTCTGTTTTTTTAAATCCAATCTTCCCAAAATGCTTGAGTCCATCGATTTATCGCACAATGATCAAGAGGGCGAATTCGTTCAATTTCCTGGATCTCCCTTTGAGTTATTTCAACCTTACCCGCCCGCAGGGGACCAGCCCCAAGCTATAGATTTATTAGTGGAAGGCATCGAAAATGGCGAATCGTTTCAAACACTACTTGGTGTAACGGGCTCAGGCAAGACATTTACCATGGCAAACGTCATAGCTAGACTGGGACGTCCAGCGATGGTGTTCGCTCCCAATAAGACATTAGCTGCGCAGCTGTATTCTGAGTTTAGAGAGTTTTTCCCTAAGAATGCAGTTGAATATTTTGTTAGTTATTACGACTACTATCAACCTGAGGCATACGTACCTCAAAGGGATATGTTTATTGAAAAAGACAGTGCTATCAATGAACACATTGAGCAAATGCGCTTATCTTGCACCAAAAGTATTTTGGAGAGGCGAGACGTAATTATTGTTGCCTCTGTCTCCGCCATTTACGGTATCGGCGAGCCTGAGAGTTATCACCAGATGGTGATGACCCTCAGGGCTGGTGATAAGCTTGGTCAAAGAGACGTTATTGCCCAACTGGTTAGGATGCAGTACGAGCGTAATGAGATTGAATTTTCTAGAGGCAAATTTAGAGTTCGTGGGGACACGATCGATATTTTCCCTGCTGAGCACAGTGAACTTGCTATTCGCATAGAACTCTTTGATGATGAAATCGAGTCGCTCACGCTCTTTGATCCCTTGAGCGGACACGTTAAACAAAAAATACCGAGGTTTACGGTATACCCATCCAGTCACTACGTTACCCCTCGAGACCGTGTTCTTGCGGCGGTTGAGACCATCAAAATCGAACTCTCAGACAGGGTTAAGGAACTGGTCGGTCAAGGCAAGCTCGTTGAAGCACAGCGCCTGGAGCAGAGAACTCGGTTTGATTTGGAAATGCTCAGTGAGATAGGCCACTGCAAAGGAATTGAGAACTATACGAGACACCTCTCAGGCGCAAAACCGGGAGACCCGCCCAGTACGCTCACAGATTACTTACCCAAGGATGCCATTATGTTCATGGACGAAAGCCATGTATTGATGGGGCAATTCTCTGGAATGTACAACGGAGACCGCTCAAGAAAATCAACTCTTGTTGAATACGGGTTCAGATTACCCAGTGCACTTGATAACCGCCCACTCAAACTCGAAGAGTTAGAGCAAAGGATGCGTCAAGTTATCTTTGTCTCAGCTACTCCAAGTGACTATGAGAACACGCACGCAGGTCAGGTCGTTGAACAGTTGGTGCGTCCAACCGGCTTGGTCGATCCTGAAATTGAAGTAAGACCTGCTGCGCACCAAGTTGATGACGTTCTTCAAGAGATCAAGAAAAGGAGCGATAAAAGAGAGCGGGTATTGATAACAACATTGACCAAACGTATGGCTGAGCAGTTAACGGATTACCTCTCTGACAACGGTGTCAAGGTGCGTTATTTGCATAGTGATATTGATACCGTTGAGAGGGTAGAGATTCTTCGTGACTTAAGACTTGGTGTTTTTGATGTGTTGGTAGGAATTAACTTGCTCAGAGAGGGTCTTGATTTGCCAGAGGTTTCTCTCGTTGCCATACTAGACGCTGACAAGGAAGGATTCCTTCGCTCGGAGCGAAGTTTGATTCAAACTATTGGTCGCGCGGCCAGAAATCTCTCTGGCAAGGCGATCCTATACGGTGACAGAGTTACGGAGTCGATGCGTAAGGCTATCTCTGAGACCGAGCGCAGGCGCAGTAAGCAAATTCAACATAACCTTGAACAAGGAATTACACCGCGAGGTGTTTTCAAGGAGGTCAAAGACCTCATTGACGGTGTTTACAGTGAGAAGTCTGGCAAGGACGCTCAACTGGCGGCTCAATCCGCATCTATAGATGCTATGAACGAGAAAGAGCTATCCCGGGAAATCAAGCGGCTTGAAAAGCAGATGATGGATCACGCTAAGAACTTAGAGTTTGAAAGCGCAGCCAGAACCCGGGATCAATTGGCCAAGGTAAGGGAAAAGGCATTTGGCGCCTCTGGAAGGGACTCCATCCAGTTGAACTCTGCGTGATACAAGATGCATGTATGGCCAGGCTACCTTTAAGAGTTACTAGAATCCCCTATATTTACTTGACCGCTCTCGGGCTGTTTTTATATGTAAAACCGGATATTTTTCATCATAAAAGAATGCTTAATAACTAATAAACGCACTCGTGAAAGGGTTTTAAAGCACAATACCCTACCAAATCGTTGGGTTTCTGGTAAACTTGACTTAATCAGTCGACTTAACCCCTTGAATACGTTTTGGGTCTGAATTGATTGGATCTATATCTGTCATTGTTCATGGGTGTATTTAGGAGTTTACATATGCGTCTCACCACAAAAGGCCGTTTTGCAGTTACCGCCATGATCGATTTGGCTCTTCGCCAAAACTCAGGTCCAGTGACATTGGCCGCAATAAGCCAAAGACAGCAAATTTCCCTGTCTTATTTAGAGCAACTCTTTGGAAAGTTACGTCGTAATGACTTAGTCGAGTCTACGAGGGGGCCGGGTGGTGGTTACACCTTGGGCCGCAACCCTAGCAACATTACCGTCTCCGAAATCATCATGTCTGTTGATGAACCCATCGACGCAACGCACTGTGGGGGTAAGGAGAATTGCTTAGGAGACACAGGTCGTTGCATGACACATGAACTGTGGGCATCACTGAACGAAAGAATGATTGAGTTCCTAAGCTCCGTAACCCTTCAAAAACTCGTGGATGACCAGGTCGCAAAAGGTGTTGATTTGGATGGCAAGCCCTCCATGAAGCGTGCTATTTCCGCAATGCCGATGTCTAAGCCTATCCGCGTGAATGCACCCAACTCAGTTTTTGCTTTAGGCAACGCCTTCACAAAAGCTTAATTGCACTGAAATTGTAAATATCTCCTCTTCTTCAACACGTTTGAACAAGAATCCATTCAAAAAACCTGTAACAAAGCAACGATCATGGATATGACACCTCACTTTCCCATCTACCTTGACTACGGAGCGACAACGCCCGTTGACCCAAGAGTTGTTGATGCAATGGTTCCATGGTTGAGAGAGCATTTTGGCAATCCAGCTTCTCGCAGTCACGCCTGGGGCTGGGAGGCGGAGGAGGCTGTGGAGAATGCTCGGGCTCAAGTAGCGGATCTCGTCGGTGCGGACCCCAGAGAAATCGTATGGACCTCAGGTGCTACTGAATCCATCAATTTAGCGATCAAGGGCGCTGCCCAGTTTTATAAAACCAGGGGCCGTCACCTCATAACGGTCAAGACAGAACATAAAGCAACTTTGGACACTATGCGTGAGCTCGAGCGTCAAGGTTTTGAGGTTACTTATCTGGATGTACAAGAAGACGGCCTCTTAGATCTTGACCGGCTGAAAGATGCTATTCGCAGTGACACCATTTTGATCAGCGTGATGCATGTTAACAATGAGATTGGTGTAATCCAAGACATCGTAACAATTGGAAACATGTGCAGAGAAAAAGGAATTATTTTCCATGTGGACGCCGCGCAAGCGACTGGAAAAATTGAAATCGACTTGGCTAAATTACCAGTTGATTTAATGAGTTTTTCGTCCCACAAAACCTACGGCCCCAAAGGTATGGGCGCATTGTTCGTTAGAAGAAAGCCAAGAATTCGCATTGAAGCTCAGATCCACGGCGGCGGACACGAGCGGGGTATGCGCTCAGGCACTTTGCCGACTCATCAATGCGTGGGTATGGGTGAGGCCTTTAAATTGGCCAAGCTTGAGTGGAAGCAAGACTACGATAAAGCGCTCAGACTACAAAAGAGGTTGATTGAAGGCCTGCAATCAATGGAGCAAGTCTTCATCAACGGAAACCTTCAAAAGCGCGTTCCCCACAACCTCAACATTAGTTTTAACTACGTTGAAGGTGAATCATTGATCATGGGAATCAAAGGGTTAGCCGTCTCATCGGGATCGGCCTGCACGTCTGCGAGTTTGGAGCCCAGTTACGTGCTCAGAGCATTAGGGCGTAGTGATGAGTTAGCTCACAGTAGTCTTCGGATGACGGTCGGCAGATTTACAGAGGATCAAGAAATTGAATATGCGATTTCTACAATTACCCAAAATGTACTCAAGCTGCGCGAGCTAAGCCCGCTATGGGAGATGTATAAAGACGGCGTAGATTTGAGCTCTATCCAATGGGCAGCTCATTGAGCAAATCAAGTTGAGTGTCATTACCACCCCTTTCAACAAACAAAAAATACAGTTCATACTGAGGAGTTATTCAAATGGCATACAGTGAAAAAGTAATCGATCATTACGAAAATCCCCGCAATGTAGGATCCTTTGAAAAAGGTGATGATTCGGTGGGTACTGGCATGGTGGGTGCTCCAGCGTGTGGAGACGTTATGAAGCTTCAAATCAAGGTTAATCCGCAAACAGGTGTCATCGAGGACGCTCGTTTTAAAACCTACGGATGCGGCTCTGCGATCGCTTCCTCATCACTTGTAACGGAGTGGGTAAAAGGGAAAACTTTAGATGAAGCGGCTTCCTTGAAGAACAGCCAAATCGCAGAGGAACTGGCCCTTCCACCTGTGAAGATTCACTGCTCCATTCTTGCAGAAGATGCCATCAAGGCTGCAGTGGATGATTACAAGAAAAAGCATACTCACTGAAACCTTGCGTTTTAACTTTTGAACCAATAAAGCCTATCATGTCCGTTACTTTGACACCAGCAGCTGCTAAACACGTTAACCGTTACTTATCTAAAAGAGGTAAGGGCGTAGGCGTTCGCTTGGGTGTCAAAACAACGGGCTGTTCGGGTCTTGCATATAAACTTGAATACGTTGACGAGTTGGCTCCTGAGGACATCGTCTTTGAGGACCAGGGCATTAAGGTCTTAGTTGACCCCAAAAGCTTGGCTTATATAGACGGAACTCAACTCGACTTTGTAAGAGAAGGTCTGAACGAAGGGTTTAAATTTAACAACCCAAATGAACGCGATCGATGTGGTTGCGGAGAATCCTTCAGAGTTTGATGTGAGCCAAACCACCGATCAAACGGTCATTGACTTACAGTCGACTGATTTCGAGTTGTTCCAGCTCACCCCACAAGCCGCAATAGACTTAAGCTCTTTGTCGCGACGTTGGAAAGAGTTGCAAGCGATGACACACCCTGACCGGTTCGCAAGCCGTGGAGATAGTGCAGCCAGAGCTGCCATGCAATATTCCATAAGAGTTAACGAAGCCTACCAACGCTTAAAATTCCCCATATCCCGTTTTGCTTATTTGTGTGAATTAAATGCAGTGCCTATTGAAGCAGAAAAAAATACTGCTATGCCACTGGAATTCTTGACTGAGCAAATGCAGTGGCGAGAAGAACTAGAAGAGGCCAAAACGCTTTCAGAATTAGAGGCTTTACAGGAAGAGGTCGATCGGCTGAAGTCAAAACTAGAACTAGACTGTATCAAAGCAATTGATACAAAAGCCGATTTCCTTGAGGCCTCCAAGATTGTTCGATCTATGATGTTTGTGGATCGATTTCAGGCTGATATTGACAAAAAAACAGACCTCCTGGATCGCAATTAGATCTGACAGCACTCCAAACTCCTCATTACAATTTCTCTGAAACTCCAATTGATGTTTCTAAATATACAAACTTAACTATCAATCTCATACCTAATTAAATGGCACTTCTTCAAATATCTGAACCCGGTCAAGCCCCAAATCCTCATGAGCGAAGAATAGCTATAGGGATTGACTTAGGGACGACACACTCCCTTGTTGCGAGTGTTCGAAACTCAGTTGCAGAGTGTTTGCCCAATGAAGACGGATCAGTCATGCTGCCCTCTGCAGTTAGGTATATGACTGGTGGAGGCAGACAAATTGGAGCTAAAGCTTTAGAAAATAGACATCTTGACCCAACCAACACCATCGTATCAGTCAAACGATTTATGGGCAGGGGGCTCAAAGACATAAAGAATGTAGAAGATATACCTTTGCATCTCATTGATAAGCCTGGAATGCTTTCAATCCAAACTTGTGATGGCGAAAAATCCCCAGTTGAGATAAGTGCTGAGATATTGGCCACCCTTAGATATACGGCCCAAGATACTTTTGATGACGACATCTACGGCGCTGTCATAACGGTGCCGGCTTACTTTGATGATGCTCAAAGGCAGGCAACAAAGGATGCTGCGCAACTAGCTGGATTAAATGTTTTAAGGCTGATTAATGAGCCCACTGCTGCCGCTATAGCCTACGGCTTAGAAAACGAGAGCGAGGGCACTTACGCGGTTTTTGATTTAGGTGGGGGCACTTTTGACATCTCTATCCTTAACCTCTCCAAGGGGGTATTTGAGGTACTTGCAACCGGGGGCGACTCTCACCTAGGGGGGGATGATTTCGATCACGCCCTCATGTCCTTTGTCTTAAATCAACAAGCCATTTCGCAGCCTTTATCTGATTCAGAAAAAGCCCTGCTGATTGCGCAGTCTCGCAGAGTTAAGGAATTACTCAGCTCCAATAGTCAGGTTTACTTTGAAGCAACGCTCAGCACGTGCAACATAAAAACACTTATCTCAGTGGAGCAATTTCAAGATATTACAAAACCACTCGTTGAGCGTGCTTTGGGCTGCGTTAAAAAAGCACTCCGAGACGCATCTCTTAAATTTAGTGACGTTAAGGGTGTGGTGATGGTGGGTGGTTCAACGCGGATGCCCCACATTCAAAGAGCTGTCAAGGATTTTTTCAAAAAAGAGCCCCTAATTAACCTTAATCCAGATGAGGTAGTTGCGATTGGGGCAGCTATCCAAGCCGAACAACTTGCAGGCAATGCACAGGGTGACTCGTTGCTACTTTTGGATGTCATTCCCTTATCTTTGGGCGTCGAGACAATGGGTGGTTTGGTAGAGAGAATTGTGCCCCGAAACCAAACCATTCCAACGGCCATGGCTCAGGACTTTACGACCTACAAAGACGGACAAACAGCGCTTTCCCTTCATGTCGTACAAGGCGAGCGCGACATGGTTGTAGACTGTCGCAGTTTGGCCCGTTTTGAGCTCAGGGGAATTCCCCCCATGGCAGCTGGCGCTGCTCGGATACGGGTGACCTTTACGGTAGACGCTGATGGATTATTGAGTGTTGAGGCGAAGGAAATACAAAGTGGGGTCGCGGCAAAAATTGAGGTTAAACCCTCTTACGGATTAAGTGATGATGACATCGCAAGAATGCTCCAAGACGGATTTGCAACTGCGGAGGAGGACAAGTTAGCCCGAGCCCTCGCTGAGGCACGGGTAGACGCGGATCGAATGATTTTGGCAACGCAAAGTGCATTAGCAATGGACTCCGATTTGTTAAGCTCAGAAGAGTTAGCGACAATCAAGTCCATAGTCATCAAATTACAAACGCAGATTTCAACGACTGATTATTCAATGATAGAGTCCTTGACCAGTGAGCTTGCCCATGAGACCGAGAAATTCGCAGCCAACCGCATGAACCGTGGAATTCAACAAGCCCTTTCTGGAAAAAAACTGGATTCTCTATAGTTCTCCAAGCATTGCTATTTTGTATTCAAATACACCGCATCACCCAAAGTCCTCTTTACCTAAATCATGACTACTATACAAATCTTGCCTCACCCTGACTACTGCCCAAACGGGAAGGAAATTGAAGCTCAAAGAGGCACAACAATTTGCGAGGCTCTTCTGGAGCATGACATCAATATTGAGCATGCATGTGAGATGAGTTGTGCGTGCACAACCTGCCACGTGATCGTTAGAGAGGGGTTTCAGTCTCTCAACGAACTAGAGGAACTGGAAGAGGATTTACTTGATAGGGCTTGGGGGCTAGAGCCTAATTCAAGACTAAGCTGTCAAGCCATCATTGCAGGTGAGCCCCTTGTTATCCAGATACCTAGGTACACTGTGAATCATGCAAAAGAAAATCATTAATTTGCTTTTGCCCTATTTCAATTCAAAGAATTAGCTAATATGACTAACAGATTTGTTTTTTTGGACACTGAGACTACTGGCTTATCGGCCGAGGCTGGTGACCGCATTTTAGAGATCGGTTGCGTCGAGATGGTCAACCGAAAGTTAACAGGAAATAACCTACATTTTTATATTAATCCTGAGCGTGCTAGTCATGAAGACGCTTTGAAGGTTCACGGCATAAGTGATGAGTCCTTACTGGACAAGCCTAAGTTTGCTCAGCTTGCAGATGAAATTATCGACTACTTATCTGGCGCGCATGTATTTATTCACAACGCATCTTTTGACGTAGCCTTTTTAGATAAAGAGTTTGCACTTTGTTCGAAAGATTCACTTTCTGCATACGTGAGCCAGGTCACTGATACCCAGACCATGGCTAAGCAACTCTTTCCGGGTAAAAGAAATTCACTAGATGCCTTGTGTGACCGGTACGGAGTAGATAACTCAAGCAGAAAATTGCACGGAGCGCTCTTGGACGCTGAGTTATTAGCGGATGTTTATATCTGCATGACAAGGGGTCAAGATGCGTTAATCATGGACGCTGATGACTCTAAGGAAGTACAACTGAATGTTGTCAAGATTGATTTGTCCAATTATGATTTATCAACTATTCTTGCAAACGACCAAGAAGCTGCAGAGCATTTAACTGTGCTGTCTGAGATTGATAAAGCAAGTTCAGGTAAAACAGTTTGGCGATCACTTGAGTCTTAGGCCCCCACCCAGAACCAATTCGTAAAACACCAATTCTTAACTGTAACTATGAGATAATTACCCCGCGCATAAGAGACAATACTTATGAATTGGGCGATTAACTCAGCGGTAGAGTGCCACCTTCACACGGTGGAAGCCACATGTTCGATCCATGTATCGCCCACCAAAGAATAAAATATTATGAGAGATCAATCACTTAAGTGGTCATGCTGATTGAATTTCTTGATTTTCTGTGTCATGCTTCGCTACGCAAGCATGTTTTAGACCATAGCCAAAAACTAACACTAACTGCTTGGCGTAGGTGCAAATTTCGATTGAATTTTGTTACAAAATAAAATATGCTCACGCTGCGATGAGCATGAGTCATTTAAGTAAAGCTAGATAGTTATCAATTATTTTGTAGATCGATATTACTTTTTGTTTGTATTTTGTAACCTATATTTTTATAACCGCTCTGGCGTTTTATCCACATACGATTAAGGGCCGGGTGACCGGTATCAACAAAATCAATAATGCGCACATCTTTTTTATTTGTATGTTCGCGGTGTAATCGACCGGCATACTGCTGTAACATGCCACTCCAAGAGACAGGCATTGCCAAAACTAATGTATCAAGTGGCGCATGATCGAAACCTTCGCCGATTAATTTTCCGGTGGATAACAAAACTCGCGCACAATTGGGATCTAAGGAATTAATCTCTTCAATTAATGAAGAACGCTCCTTTTTCTTTAATTTGCTGTGCAATAAAAAAAGATTGTTAACAAACCCGCTAAGCTGCTCATGAATAGAATGCAAATGATCAGTACGCTCAGTTAACACCAACACTTTTCGATTCAATTCGAAAGCAGTCTTTATTTCATCCACAATCGCTTGGGTTCGTTTGGAATTTTTGGTCAAGTGACTAAAGACCTCTTGGATCGCTACGCCTTTAGGCAAATCAATGTCGTCTTGACTTGATATGGGATTAACGACCAAGTTATTGTGTGCAGAGAATGATTGTTTTGCAATATGGCGTATTGAACCACATTGCATAAAAATAATGAGCTGTTGGCCATCGCGTCTTATTGGAGTTGCAGTTAATCCAAGAAAAAATTTAACTTTGGTTTTCTTCAATATTAGATCAAAAGAAGCTACGTCAACATGGTGATACTCGTCAACGTTTATATGACCATAGTTTTCTACCAGATTGTTAACTTCCCCTTTTCTGCTCATGCAACATGGGCATTGTTTTTTAATATACAGATGCCCCGTTAATACCTATTGCCTCCCCATGAAGAAGATACCATGTGAGCATGAAGTCAAGGTCGTTGGTTCGCGACTAGTTGCCGGGCTGAAGTCGTTCAGTGCCAGATGGCTTGATCTACATTCGTAATTTGGACTCTATTTATCGAGAAGCCTAGGCTTAGAAATCCTTAGCGGATATACATAATTTGCGCTGGCTATTTCAAATCTCGATAAAAGTTTTCGTGTGGTCCAACTGCCTCGAGGTATACCAATTTAAGCTCCTCGCCGATCGTGTAGCCCAGCAAGTAAAGCTGTCCCTGACTTCGGAATTTATAAACATATAAAGCCGCCAAGTCACCTTTTTTCTGATCCCCAATTTTTGGAGAAGTCTCTACAGCGCTGACTGCCGCGTCTACATCTGCAGCAACGTTGTCATGAAGCTTCTTATATTGACGAGCAAATCTACGTGTTTGGACTGCCTGGTAGCTCATGCGCGGCTACGGGGCTGGAAAGGAATCGCATCGCTACGAGGCTCTTTCATTGACGCTAAAGCTTGCACGACAAAGTCAACCGGCAACTCTGGGTTGTCGATCGCAGCTCGCCCAACACAGGCCCAAAACTCAATCTGGCCTGCAATGGTGCGATGTTCAGCTTTGGCTTCGTTTTTCGCTTGCTCGTATAGGAGGTTGTCAATTCTTACTGGCATACCCATGTTAAAACTCCTTTACTACAAAAGTAGCTAATTTTACGATATTCTGCAGAGCTTCACAATCCTAAGCTCAGCCATAGCCAAACAAATGACCAGTGCTCTGTAGTCTGCGAGTGACAAGATTTTCCGAGGCTCCGGCCTGTCTAGGAAACCCAGGCGACTCACTAGCTACTACGGGGGAGGGCGTCGGACTTGCATAAAACATTTGCAACTTACGCATCCTACGGCGATGCCAAGATCAGAACTCTATACACTTTGAAGCACCCTATGAATTGTCAGTTGGCTAAAGTGAGAGATCAAAGCGCCCAAACGTAAAGAGTCTTTATGCCTTTATTGATAATATTGGAGGACGTGAAAACAATAACTTTTTCAGCTGTTAACTAAAATACTAGTATACTACTTTGGCGCTTTTGAAAATTGGTAAATTATTGATCCATATAAAGAAATTGGTGAAATGTTGGAGTCTTCACACGGTGGAAGCCACATGTTCGATCCATGTATCGCCCACCACCTAATCGCAAGGAACCTAGATGGGGGTCATTTTGAGATTTATAAAAAAACTAGCCGTCTCACTCCTTGCCTTGGGAGTTATCGGTCTTTTGGTACTTGGTGGTTTTTATCTCTTTATAAATTATGACGGCAACTTCTATGCTGTAAAAGACGGTGAGATCTATAGATCAGCACAACTTGATGCGATCTCCTTACAAAATCATATCTCGACGCAGAACATAAAAACAGTAGTTAATCTTAGGGGTGCAAACCCAGATAAAGATTGGTACAAGACTGAGTCTAGCGTTACAAGTAAAAACGGTGTCACGCTTATTGATATTCCCCTCTCCAGTTCGCACCGCATCAAACCAGACGAAGCTCGGGCTTACGTGGAATTAATTAATCAAGCACAAAAGCCCGTATTGATTCACTGTTTGAACGGTTCAGACCGAACAGGATTTATTTCTGCTGTTTATTTAATTCAAAACGGAGTCGATGAAATCACGGCTAGTAAACAACTTGCTATCCGATATGGCCACTTCCCCCACGGCCCTTGGGGTGATACCAAAGCTATGGATGAAAGCTTAAATGACTTCATCGGTACTTTACTCCCCGGCACGGATTGAATTTAAGCAAACAATCCTAGTATCTCGCTCTGTAAATTTTGGAGCACGATTAAACCTATTTGTATCAACGCAAGAAGGGCAAGTGGAGACAAATCTATACCTCCAAAGAGTGGGAGCACTTTTTGTATTGGCTTTAACATCGGATTCACCAGTCGAGAAAAGATATCACTTACCGCTGTATTTGCACTTATCCAGGTCATAACAGCGTAAGCCAGAACCAAGCCGTTCAGGCAGGACAAACTCATATTTAGCAAGCTAAAAAAACTTACGCCTAAGATCAATGAGTAAGGTTGTGCACCAAAGCTTATGAATCCAATCAGCAATGCTTTAGTTAGGATGATGATGTAGGCTGATAACAAACTTGCCGAATCTAGGCGACCCCAAGCCGGAATGAGACGCCTAATAGGTAGAACTATCCAGTTTGTTGTTGCAAATACAAAAGCGCCAAGGGGATTCCCAGAATTGGGGCTAAGGGAAACTCTTTGAAAGTGAAATAGTAGTCTTAACAGACAAGTCCCCGCTAGCAACCCCTCAGCAATTTGAAGGATAAACGCTACTATCTGGTAGATCATTAAAGCTCAGTTTCAGCTTTAGGTGCAGGCTTACATTCAAAACAAATGAACATAGTTGAACCAAGCATTCTTTTGAACGAGCCTTCAGATCTGGGTTTATGACGACCGCATTTAATGCAGCTCATCGTGTCTATTGAGCGGCCACCAGTTCCAAATGGTGATCCACCTTTTTTTGACTTATAGCGTAGCCCGTCGTTTCTAATTTGGGTGGTGTCGTCTCGGGCCATGGGCTATTTTAGCATTAAAGGGGTTTCACAGCGTTTACACCCAGAAGCCAGCATTTATTTGGAATTTGAGTCGGCTTTACCGCTATAAGGTAAGTCTGCTTTTATTGAATGAGCAAAGTAACTTGCATTGATTTCTTCAAGTGGTACTCTTCTGGCTCCGTTAAAACGCCTAACCCAGTAGGCTTCGCGCATATCTTCAATCCGGATGGCCGATCCAGTTCTTGGGGAATGAATGAATTTTCCGTCCCCAAGGTAGATACCAACATGACTGAAGGCGTGTTTCATGGTGTTGAAAAACACCAAATCACCGGGCTGGAGCTCTGTTGGATCAACCTTATCAGTTACAGCTGCTTGCTCACGAGCATTGTGAGGGAGCACCAAACCAACAGTTTTTTCGTACATCGCTCTGACGAACCCACTGCAATCAAATCCAGAAGCTTCATTTGTTCCCCCTCTGTGATAGCGTACGCCAAGCAACTGCATTGCATTGCTGACCAAATCAGAGGCGGGACCGGTTACGTTGAGCTCGATAGTGTTAGGTTTCTTGGCTATGCGTTTATCGGCAGTACTTCGAGAATCGCTTTGCGCACTTACACCAGCCGCACCTAAAGTGAGCGTGGCTGCTAGGAGTAAATGGAAGTAAGGTAACATTTTCATAAGCCCTATATTATAACTCAACAAAATGAATTATTTATAGTTACTTAACAATGACGGAAAGTAGAAGAAAATAAAGGTTTGTAATCAAAGAAATTGGAAGTCCACATATATGTTGATACAACTCGAAGAATCGCAGCTTGTTCTTATTGATTACTCAGTAGGAAAATTAGCCGCTATTGAACATAGCGAGGGCATAACGAGAGCGGCTGGAATGCTAGCCCAAGTTGCAAAGCTTTTGAATGTGCCAGTCTGGGGGACAGAACAAACGGGACCTCAGGAAGCGCCCATGCAAGGAGAGTTACGCGTTTTATGTCAAAACGTAGTTTCAAAAACGTACTTTGATGCCTGCGAGCATGGATTAACCGAGTTATTAAAGGGCCCAGCGAAACCCTCAACCCAGGGAAACGCAAGAAGTTTACCCAAACATCTCCAAAAACAAGAAGCTCCCACCGAGAAAATGACCGTCCTGCTGGCTGGTTGCGAGACACATTTGAGCGTTCTGCAGACGGCACTTAGTTTGGTTGATCAAGAATTTTACGTCTGCTTGGTTACCGACGCATGTGCTGCTGTTCAATCCCACAATCACGACTCTGCACTGGACAGGCTTGCAGGGGCGGGTGTTGAGCTGGTCACACTTGAGATGGTCGTGTTTGAATGGCTTGGATCCACTCAGCATCCCAGTTTTGAAAAAGCAATGAGACTTCTGGGTCGCTAAGCTAGCCTAGGCTGGACAGGGCCTAGGAACTGAATCCTTTAAATATTCTTATTTCCCACACAAAATTTGAGTGCTTTAAGTGGCACAATTACATTAACTAGGGCTATTTCTGGCCAAAGTCGCGTCTGCGAGCCGGCTAAGTCGGTGTAGCAGAAGGTTTTCTTCAACCAACTAATGTTTCCTGCAGGGGAACGGAGGTCAGCGCTATGACACAGGCATCTAATGTCTATCAAGCCTTTGCGGGCAACAGTTATCTCTTTGGGGGCAACGCTCCTTATGTAGAAGAGATGTATGAGAATTACTTAGCCAATCCAGGCAGTGTGCCTGACACTTGGCGAGAGTACTTTGATGCATTACAGCATGTACCTGCTGTAGATGGATCCCAATCAAAAGATGTTCCACACTTACCCGTCATTAATGCCTTCGCTGAGCGAGCAAAGATGGGTGGCACACGTGTTGTCATGGCAAGCTCAGATCCAGAGATGGGCAAAAAACGAACGGCTGTTCAGCAACTCATTGCTGCCTACCGTAACCTAGGCGTTCGTTGGGCTGATTTAGATCCTTTAAAGCGCACTGAACGCGAAAATATTCCTGAGTTAGATCCCGCATCCTACGGATTTAGCGATGCTGATCAAGAAGCTATTTTTGATACCAGCAATACATTTTTCGGCAAAGACAAGATGAGCCTTCGCGAGCTGCTCAACGCGCTTCGCGAGACTTATTGCGGCTCAATTGGGGCTGAATTTAACTTCATCACCAACCAGGATCAAAAGCGTTGGTGGCAACAAAAGTTAGAAACAATTCGGTCAAAACCTAATTTCAATGTCGAAAAGAAAAAACACATTCTTGATCGACTCACTGCTGCCGAGGGTTTAGAGCGTTTCCTTCATACCAAATACGTTGGTCAAAAGCGCTTTTCCTTAGAGGGCGGCGAGAGCTTTATTGCCTCCATGGACGAATTGATCAATGAAGCTGGAACAAAGGGTATACAAGAAATTGTTATCGGAATGGCCCACCGTGGTCGTTTAAACGTTCTTGTCAACTCCATGGGCAAGATGCCCAAAGATTTGTTTGCCGAGTTTGATCACACGGCTCCAGAAGACTTGCCAAGTGGTGACGTTAAATACCATCAAGGATTCAGCTCAGACGTGACGACCCCCGGTGGACCAGTTCATTTGAGTCTTGCGTTTAACCCCTCTCACCTCGAGATTGTCAACCCAGTGGTTGAGGGCTCCGTTCGTTCACGGATGGACCGCAGAAATGATCCACACGGTAAACAAGTGCTCCCTGTGCTAGTGCACGGAGACGCTGCTTTTGCGGGTCAAGGCATCGTTATGGAAACGCTTGCTTTAGCCGAGACTAGAGGTTATTCAACCGGCGGAACTGTCCATATCGTGATTAACAATCAGATTGGATTCACGACATCTGACCCCAGAGACTCCAGATCTACTCTGTACTGTACTGACATTGTAAAAATGATCGAATCTCCAGTACTGCATGTGAATGGGGATGATCCTGAGGCCGTTGTTCTTGCAACGCAACTTGCACTTGAGTTTCGCTTAGAGTTTGCAAAAGATGTTGTCGTTGACATCATTTGCTTTAGAAAATTGGGTCACAACGAGCAAGATACACCAAGCTTGACTCAGCCTTTGATGTATAAAAAGATTGCTCAACATCCTGGCACTCGCAAACTGTACGCAGATAAACTCGCTACACAAGGGTTGGGGGCTTCGCTTGGCGACGATATGGTCAAGGCCTACAGAGCGGCGCTTGATGAAGGTAAGAACACTGAGGATTTTGTTCTTACCAATTTCAAGAGTAAGTTTGCGGTAGATTGGGCGCCCTATCTTGACAACAAGTGGACCGACGCCGGAGATACATCTATTCCAATGGCTGAGTGGAAGCGTATTTCTCAAAAAATTACAACTATTCCAACAACAGTTACCCCTCACCAATTGGTTAAAAAAGTCCTTGACGATCGTGCTGCGATGGGTCGAGGTGACATACCCGTAGATTGGGGCATGGGCGAGCACATGGCGTTTGCCTCAATTGTTGCAAGTGGATTCCCAGTCCGTTTGTCTGGTGAAGACTGTGGTCGCGGTACCTTTACGCACAGACACGCTGTTGTGCATGATCAAAACCGTGAGAAGTGGGACACAGGTACTTACGTACCGCTGCAAAACGTTTCTGAAACACAGGCCCCTTTTACTGTTATTGATTCAATTCTTTCAGAAGAAGCAGTCCTAGGTTTTGAATACGGCTACGCATCAAACGATCCAAACACACTCGTCATTTGGGAAGCTCAGTTTGGAGACTTTGCAAACGGCGCCCAAGTGGTTATTGATCAGTTTATTGCCTCTGGTGAAGTAAAGTGGGGCCGCGTTAACGGCTTAACGTTAATGTTGCCACATGGCTACGAGGGTCAGGGTCCTGAGCACAGCTCTGCGCGCGTGGAGCGGTTTATGCAACTAGCAGCCGATGCAAACATGCAGATCGTTCAGCCAACCACTGCCAGTCAAATTTTCCACATTTTGAGACGTCAAATTGTGCGAAATCTGCGCAAACCGTTGATCATCTTTACGCCTAAGTCCTTGTTAAGAAACAAAGACGCAACCTCTCCCATTTCTGAGTTCACAAAGGGTAGTTTCCAAACCATCATCCCTGAGAACAAGGCTTTGAAGGCAGATAAAGTCAAGCGTCTTGTTGTTTGCTCTGGTAAAGTCTATTACGACTTGGCCAAAAAACGTGAAGAACTAAAGCAAGAGGATACGGCCATCATTCGTGTCGAGCAGTTGTATCCCTTCCCGCACAAAGCGTTTAGCACTGAGCTCAAAAAATACCCTAATGTGACTGAGATTGTGTGGACCCAAGACGAGCCACAAAATCAGGGGGCTTGGTTCTACGTACAACACTACATCCATGAAAACATGTTGGATGGACAAAAACTGGCCTACTCAGGAAGGGCGGCATCGGCCTCTCCAGCCGTTGGTTACTCACATCTACACCAAGAGCAGCAAAAAGCCCTGGTAGAGGGTGCATTTGGCAAGATTAAAGGTTTTACTTTTAGTAAGTAATTCAGTAAAAATATTTTAGGAATTTGACATGTCCATCGTTGAAGTTAAAGTACCCCAACTCTCTGAATCAGTTGCAGAAGCAACTATGTTGCAATGGAAAAAGAAGCCTGGTGAGGCTGTTGCAGTTGATGAGATCTTGATTGAAATCGAAACTGACAAAGTTGTTCTCGAAGTACCTGCTCCTGCAGCCGGTGTGCTTACGGAGTACGTTGTTGAAAGCGGAGGCACCGTTGTTGCTGATCAATTGATTGCAAAGATCGACACCACAGCTGTTGCCAGTGCTAGTCCCGCTGCTGCCCAGCCCAGTGCTGGCAAAGCTGCAGCGCCGGTCAGCGCTCCTGCCCCAACGGCTGCTGCAACTTCGGACGCATCTAAGGCTGGATTTGCGATGCCTGCTGCGGCCAAAATAATGGCTGACAATAACATGGCCCCAGGCTCTGTTGGCGGGACGGGCAAGGACGGACGTGTAACCAAAGGGGACGTACTAGGCGCCATTGCGGGCGGCGCGTCAGCTATACCCACAGGTGTTCCCACCTCATCTTTGCCTCAGGTTCAAGCGCCTAGTGTGTCCCTGGGCGACAGACCCGAACAGCGCGTTCCTATGAGTCGTTTGCGTGCGCGTGTTGCTGAGCGTCTGTTGCAGTCTCAAGCCACGAACGCCATTTTGACGACTTTCAATGAAATCAATATGGCGCCCGTCATGGAGATGCGCAAGCGTTTCCAAGACAAGTTTGAAAAAGAACACGGCGTAAAAATTGGTTTCATGAGCTTCTTTGTTAAAGCAGCTGTTCACGCGCTTAAGAAATACCCTGTCCTCAATGCTTCCGTTGACGGTACGGATATTGTCTATCACGGATATTTTGATATCGGTATTGCGGTAGGTTCTCCCAGAGGATTGGTTGTTCCAATCCTACGCAATGCAGATCAAATGAGCTTTGCGGAGATTGAGAAGAAAATTGCCGAGTACGGAGCAAAAGCTAAAGACGGCAAATTAGGCATTGAGGATATGACAGGCGGTACATTCTCCATCTCTAATGGCGGTGTGTTTGGCTCCATGCTCTCAACACCTATTATCAATCCTCCCCAGGCTGCAATTTTGGGTGTTCATGCCACCAAAGACCGTGCTGTCGTTGAGAACGGTCAAGTTGTTGTGCGTCCTATGAATTATTTTGCGATGAGCTATGACCACAGAATAATTGATGGGCGTGAAGCTGTGCTTGGGTTGGTTGCGATGAAAGAGGCGCTAGAGGATCCTGCTCGTTTACTTTTTGATATTTAATCTCTATGCTATCTTGGCCTTAAGAGGGGAGCTATACGCTTTCCTTCTTGAGCTGAGGACCAACCTACAAAGCTTTAATCTCTATACGGCTTTGATAGGCGCACAGAAAAATCTCAATTAATTTTAGAAGTTTGCCTTTTTGGGTTTTAAATTATGACTAAAGAATTTGATGTAATCGTCATCGGTGGTGGTCCTGGTGGATACATTGCAGCCATCAGGGCTGCACAGTTGGGCTTGAGTGCTGCATGTATTGATGAGTGGAAAAATGACAAAGGCGGTCCAGCATTAGGCGGCACCTGTACCAACGTAGGCTGTATTCCTTCCAAAGCTTTACTCCAATCCTCTGAGCACTTTGACCAAGCTCAACACCACTTTGCTGAGCACGGTATTGAGGTCAAGGGACTCAAGATTGATGTTACCCAGATGACGGCTAGAAAAGACAATGTCGTGAAACAAAATAACGATGGTATTTTGTATCTCTTCAAAAAGAACAAGGTAAGCTTCTTTCACGGCAGGGGTTCATTTGTTAAAGCCTTAGAAGGAAAGTACGAAATTGCAGTGACAGGCGCTCAATCTGAGACATTGATTGGTCGTCAAATTATTATTGCCACTGGCTCTAATGCACGGGCACTGCCAGGTACGCCTTTTGATGAAGAGACCATACTCTCCAATGACGGCGCACTCAAAATCAAAGGTGTACCGGCCAAACTAGGTTTAATTGGCGCAGGGGTCATTGGATTAGAGATGGGCTCAGTTTGGAGACGTTTAGGCTCCGAGGTAACTATTCTTGAAGGGCTTCCTACATTCTTAGGGGCTGCTGATGAGCAAATTGCCAAAGAAGCACACAAAATATTCGTCAAACAAGGTCTCAAAATCGAGTTGGGCGTAAAGGTCGGTGAAATTGTGAAATCCAAGAAGGGCGTCTCTGTTTCCTATACGACAGCGAGTGGGCAAGCTCAGACTGGCGAGTTCGATAAACTCATCGTCTCTATTGGACGCGTCCCAAATACCGTTGGTCTCAATACTGAAGCGGTCGGTTTACAACTCGATGAGCGCGGAGCAATCGTTGTTGACCAGTCATGTAAGACCCACCTGCCCAACGTATGGGCTATTGGGGATGTGGTTCGCGGTCCTATGCTTGCGCACAAGGCAGAGGAAGAGGGTGTTGCAGTTGCCGAGCGCATAGCAGGTCAACACGGGCACGTTAATTTCAACACTATCCCATGGGTCATCTACACAAGTCCAGAGATTGCTTGGGTTGGCCAAACCGAACAACAACTCAAAGCCAGCGGACGTGCATACAAAGCCGGTACTTTCCCATTCCTCGCAAACGGTCGCGCAAGGGCGATGGGCGACACAACGGGTATGGTCAAGTTCTTGGCTGATGCCGCAACGGATGAAATTCTCGGTGTACACATCATTGGCCCTGTTGCAAGTGAGTTGATTGCTGAATCAGTTGTCGCAATGGAGTTCAAAGCGAGTGCAGAAGATATTGCGCGTATTTGTCATGCCCACCCAAGTCTGAGCGAGGCGACCAAAGAAGCCGCGCTTGCGGTTGACAAACGAACTCTTAACTTTTAATAACTCATTCCATGACTGTTCGGGATACGTATCTTGAGCAATTAAAGCTCAAGGGGTTTAGCAGTGATCCTGCACAACTTAGAGCTATTGATTCACTCACGAGATGTGAAAGTGAGTGGCAAGATTACAGATCAAGACGCTCTAATGCCGTTAAAAAGTTCTTGGTTCACCCACCCATACCGCGTGGTGTTTACATGTACGGTGGAGTAGGCCGGGGCAAGAGCTTTTTAATGGATTGTTTTTATAACTCAGTCCCCATTAAGCGTAAAACACGACTTCACTTTCATGAATTCATGAGGGAGATCCACCGTGAACTGCGGGAGCTGCAAGGCACAGTCAATCCGCTTGACGCCCTTGGACTGCAAATCTCCAAACGTTTTAAGCTTATCTGTTTTGATGAGTTTCATGTCGCCGATATAACTGATGCGATGATATTGCATCGGCTCTTGGTGTCACTTTTTAAGAACGGTGTTGGCTTTGTAACGACGTCCAACTTTAAGCCCGATGATTTATATCCCGACGGATTGCATAGGGACAGAATACTGCCTGCTATTGATTTATTAAACGAACAGTTGGAGGTGATCAACGTAGACGCTGGCGTAGATTACAGGGGGCAATTCTTTGAGCAAGTTGAGTTGTATCACACCCCCCTAAGCGATCAGGTGACTAAAGATATGACGCAGGCCTTCAATAAGCTTGCTGAATCAGCGGATGAAGAGCCCACTTTAATGATAGAACACCGGGAAATAAAAGCATTTCGGCGTGCAGGTGGAGTGGTCTGGTTTGATTTCAAAACACTTTGCGGTGGACCACGCTCCCAAAATGATTATCTTGAAATTGCTTCACAGTTTCATACTGTCTTTTTGAGCAACGTCCCCGAAATGGGTGTCAACATGGCCTCTGAGGCGAGGCGTTTTACTTGGTTGATTGATGTTTTGTACGACCGACATATCAAGTTAATTATTTCAAGCGCAGTAGAGCCTGAGTTACTCTATACACAGGGCCCAATGAAACATGAGTTTCCCAGAACCGTGTCCAGACTTCACGAGATGCAGTCTGCTGAGTTTTTGGCCTCCCAAAAGAGAAGCGTCGATACGGGTCTGACCTGAACTAGCTTCATGCATAAATTTGCTAAATCTATTGCTGAGCAGGTTTCAAAAGTATTTCCTGTGTTGGGCTTTTTATTTGCAATTACTTTTTTTTCGCCGTCCACCTTCGGTCAAACTCAGGAATTAGCTCGCGATATGGAGCCCAGTACTCTTTCAGCAGAAGAGATCAAAGGGCTAAAAAGTCAAGTTGAGAAGGCTTATAGAGTCGAGCTTGCCAATTGCTATCAAAAATTTGCAGTCAATAGCTGCAAAGACACTGCTTCACAAAACCGTATCAATGAGTTGTCAAAACTTCGCTCGCTTGAGATAAAGATCGAGGCTGCAGAGCGAAATAAAAAAGCTGCGGAGTTGGAAAAAGAAGCTCAAATGAAAGCTACTGAGCGCGAGCGCCAACAACAAGAGAAGACACAGCGCTCGAATATTGAATATCAAAACCGTTTAAAAGAAAATCAAGAAAAAAATCTAAACCACCATACCAAACCAGAGCAATCGCTTCCCCATGACGCTGAGCCGCTAATAGGGGGGCCTAGCATTGCCCCTAACAGTGAGGCGCGCGCTCAATTTGAAGCTAAGCAAAGGGAAGCGTTGAATCACAAGGCGGAGGTTCAAAGGCGACTCAAAGAGAAAGCTGAGTCAAAAACTCCAACGCAACAACCACACCCCTAGTCAAAATATCCACTTGTCTCGTTGCGCTCTATCCTAGTGGGGTCCTTGACTGATTAACCTGTTTTAGCTGAATAAGCGGATCTTTCTGCCTGCTTTTTTATATTATTTTTCAATAGCATTTTTTTTCATTAGGACAGCCCGCAAGACGACTCAGCAGCGGCCCGTTATACTTACACACTCATCTCTAGTGTGGACGCTTCGTTTCCACAACAATAACCAGCCCTCATGCAACCTTACGACCCCTCTGAATTTATTGGCCTTGTACAAAGCGCCTTTTCATCAGAAGGTGTTCTCGCCCGCAATACCTCGCATTTTCAACCCCGACAGGGACAAACAGATATGGCATTGGCAGTTGCGCATGTTTTGCAAGACGGTGGCAGCCTTGTGGTCGAAGCAGGTACGGGGGTAGGGAAAACTTTCGCTTATTTAGTGCCCGCTCTACTCAGTGGGGAGCGCGTTTTACTCTCTACTGCTACCAAAACTTTGCAAGATCAACTCTTCTCAAGAGACTTGCCTCAGCTCGTAAAGGTTTTAAATCTCCCCGTGAAAATTGCTCTCCTCAAAGGGCGATCCAGTTATTTGTGCCAACAACGTCTGCAAACTCATGCACGCGAACACAATCTCAGCGATAAGGGCAGTATTAAAACTTTATCGTTTGTTCGTGAGTGGGCTAAGTCCACTGTATCAGGAGATTTGGCGGAGTTGGGCGGGCTAGAGGAGCGTTCACCGCTTTGGCCCCTTTTGACATCATCAAGGGAGAATTGTTTGGGATCCCAGTGCCCCGAGCACAAAGCGTGTTTTGTCAATGCCGCGCGCAAACAAGCCCTCAGCGCTGATGTAGTTGTTATCAATCACCACCTTTTTTTCGCAGATCTTGCGGTGAAAGAGTCCGGTATGGCTGAGCTATTACCGAGTGTTCGCGTCGTTATTTTTGACGAGGCACACCAACTCAATGAGACGGGCACGCAGTTCTTGGGCGAACAATTAAGCATTGCTCAACTCTTGGATTTGGTGAGAGATATATTAGCCAGCGGTTTGACCACCGCTGCGGGTCTGTGCGATTGGCAATCTATTTGTAGCGAACTTGAAAAGGCCGTCAGAGATTTCAGACTGTGTATAGGCAACCCAGCGGGTAGTGCGCGTCTAAGATGGACTCAGGCAGTGCCAGAGGGTATCGATTCGGATGAGTGGATGTCTAGCATTCAAGCCCTTCATAACGCCTTTGACAAGTCCGCTCAAGCGCTGGATATGGTAAGTGAACTCGCACCTGAGTTTCCTCGTCTAAGCGATCGGGTTAAGTCGTTCAAACGCGTTCTCAAGCACTTTGCCTCTACGCCTCAGGAGGATCAAGTCCGCTGGGTAGAGATTGGGCAAATGGCGCGGTTAGTGGAGGCCCCCTTAGACATAGCCCTTGTGGTCCAAGAGAAAATGCTGGGGCTTAAAAAAGGTGAACCAGCTCATTTTGAATCATTGATTCAAACCTCTTTAGATCAGAGCGCTTGGGACCAAGATATTGATCAAAACACTGACCAAGAGAGTACGGCATCACTCGTCACAAACGCACCAGTGAACTCCTTTGGGACACAAGAGCTTGATACGGCAGGCCCTAGTGATGTTCATTTGCCCCGAAGTTGGATTTTCACCTCAGCAACGCTTGGCAACGATGACACTTTGAGTTGGTTTACTAAACCCTGTGGACTCGGTAGCAGCAAAATCCTCCAAGTTCAAAGCCCGTTCGATTACCCCAACCAGGCCCTTTTGTACATCCCAAAGGCCATGGTCAAACCCAGTGATCCTAAACACTCCGAAGAAGTTAGTGAATTAGCAAAAAAGATCATCGATCGTTTGGGAGGGAGAACACTCATATTGACTACAACCAACCGAGCATTGAAATCGATTGGAGATTTATTGGCTGAGTCCTACGCTTCAAATACTGGCAACGGGGAAATAGAAGTGCTCGTTCAGGGGCAATATCCCAAAAGATTTTTGATGGAGCGCTTTCGCTCCTCGCTTGATTATGTAAGTGACTCGCCGGACCCTAGCCAGCCCAAGGGGTGTGTATTGGTTGCGACTGCCAGTTTTTGGGAAGGTTTTGACGTGCCCGGTGATGCTTTGCAAGCTGTGATAATCGATAAACTGCCTTTTCCTCCGCCGGGGGACCCCTTGGTCGAGGCTCGTTGTAATCGTATTGAGAAAGAGGGGGGAAGTGCCTTTAATGAGTACTCCGTTCCAGAGGTAGCTGTAGCACTCAAACAAGGCGCTGGACGACTCATTAGACGGGAGAGCGATAAGGGTGTCTTGGTGATTTGTGACAGCCGTCTCATGTCAACAGGGTACGGGAGACGTTTAATCAAGAGTCTTCCCCCGATGAAGCACGAGGAACGCGAGCAAGGGTTACTGGAATTCTTGGAGAAGATGCGCGCTGTTGAAAATCGAAATTAGAATTAAAAGTTCGATTTATTTGCCAAACCAAGTCTTCCAACCTGTTGACTTTTGAGCGTCCTTTTTACCAAAATACTCACTGTTAGGATACGACTGTTGCAGAACTCGAACAGTATCTTCTTTCAACTGTTGTAGTCCTAATGCGTTATAACTATTGATCATAATGATCAACGCGTCTTCAATGATGGGCACATCTTGGTAATCGGATATGGCAGACTTGGCGCGGTTGATGGCCGCTACGTAGGCACCTTTCTTGTAATAGTATTTAGCAACAATCACCTCAGACTTTGCGAGTGTGTTGATGATAAAACGCATCCGAAGTGCTGAGTCAGGTGCATATTTAGAGTCAGGAAACCTTGTAACGACTTCCTTGAAGGATTCAAAGGATTGCTTCGCCGCCTTTTGATCTCTCTCGGACAAGTCTTGATTGAAGTAGCGTGAAAATAGACCCAGATCGTCGTTAAAGTTCACAACACCACGCAGATAAAAAGCGTAGTCAAGTGCAGGACTGGATGGGTTCAATTTGATAAACCGGTCTAAGGTACTCACGGCCAATGCGGGCTCTGAGTTTTTGTATTGAGCAAATGCCTTCTCAAGCTGGGCTTGCTGAGCTAGCGTCGTACCCGCAGCCCTGCCTTCTAATTTTTCGTAATACCCAATAGCTTTGTCATAGGACTTGTTGTCCATCTCTTCTTTTGCTTGTTCATAGAGTTTATCTGTCGACCAAGCTGATGTGAGGTCTTTATCATTGGCACAACCCCCAATAATTAAACCAATCCCAAGGGAAAGCAAGAATATGGAGCGAGGTAAGGAGGATAATATCAATCTTCTGAACACGGGAACTCTTTCTTGAAATTCAATGCACCCTTATTATCTTCTAAGCCAGAGGCTTTAGAGCAACTTCCCGAAAAGGATTTGGATTCTTTAGAAACCGAGGATTTAGGCCCCGAAATAGAGGTCAGGGAGATCTTGATCCCAGAAACCATGCATCTTCAGCGATTGGATGTGGTTTTAACCGCGCTGTTACCTGAATTTTCCCGTAACTACGTTCAGCAACTCATCTCAGACTCATGTGTTGAGAGGTTGAGTACTGGGGGTATTTCAACCCATCAGCTCAGTCCCTCGAGCGTACAAACAGTCACCAAAATTGCATCTAAAGCCCATGCATTTGAACGCTTTAGGCTATCACTCAAACCATCCCCACAAGCACTTGCCTACAAGCCAGAACAAATGCAGCTTGAGGTCTTGTTTGAGGACGCGCACATCCGTGTTATCAATAAACCTGCCAATTTGGTTGTTCACCCAGCCCCGGGGAACTGGGGCGGGACTCTTTTGAACGGTTTGTTGTATTTGGATCCTCAGCTCACACAAGTTCCCAGGGCGGGTATCGTGCACAGACTGGATAAGGATACAAGTGGTTTGATGGTGCTTGCTAAAACCCGGGCTTGTATGGACGCTTTGGTCATTCAAATTGCCAACCGCGATGTGCACCGGGAATACCTTGCAATAGCCCACAGAGCCTGGACTGGGCCTGAGGTTAAAGTGGTAGAAGCAAGTATTGGCCGAGATCCTAGAAACAGACTCAAAATGGCCGTGGTCGATTTACTGCGCACTCCAGGAAAGACAGCTAAAACCACTTTTACCTTGATCTCCAACGGGGTAGAAGTCACCCCGCCGGGCACGCCGAACTCTGAAGAGGAGGTTTGCCTATTGCACTGCCAGTTACACACGGGCAGGACCCATCAAATCAGAGTCCATCTCGCCAGTATTGGACACCCGATTTTGGCAGATGTTGTCTACGGGGGACGTGTGCATGAGAGTATCAAAAGGCAAGCTCTTCATGCTTACAAATTGGGATTTGACCACCCTATGACGGGTGAGCCTATGAACTTTAAGGCCGACTTACCAGCCGATATGCAAACTGCGCTTGGAGCGTGGTCCCTCGGTTACAATATGCCCTCCTAAGCAGGCGTTGCTTGTGGTCTTAGCGTCGGGCTTTTTTCCCTGCGGCGGCCTCTTGCAACGTCAATTTAACACCCTGGTAATGATTTTGATCGTTATCTAAATCCCAAATTTAAATGTTATGAATACCGCGGATGCCAAGCGTGTCCTCGAGACTGCACTTATTTGTTCGTCGCAACCCCTTAATCTGCGTGAGATGGGTGTTTTATTCAATGACGAAGTTGCAGCCGACACGATCAAAACCTTGCTTGAATCTTTGCAACAAGATTGGCAGCAGCGTGGGGTTGAGCTTTTACAGGTTGCTTCGGGCTGGCGCTTTCAAAGTCGCCCTGAGATGCGGGTTTATCTTGATCGCCTGCACCCTGAAAAACCGCCTAAATATTCACGCGCTGCAATGGAGACACTGGCGATCATTGCGTATAGACAGCCCTGCACCAGAGGGGATATGGAAGATATCCGAGGTGTTGCAATCAACTCCATGGTTATCAAACAACTAGAGGACCGCGGTTGGGTGGAGGTAATTGGTCACAGGGAAACCGTTGGAAGACCTGGCTTGTACGCAACCACCAAACAATTCTTGGACGACTTGGGTCTGAGCTCGTTAGATCAGTTACCCAGCCTACAAGACTCCTCAGAATTAGGAGACGCTTTCCCCAAACTTGAAGACATGGTGAGTGAAAATCAACTTGAAATGGATTTGGAGAATTTACAGACCGCTGAATCGCTTGAGTCAACTCTCGCGCTTGAACCGACAGAGCATTCTCAAGTAGTTAATAACGAACACGAGCATGCCGATTTGGCCGAGCATACAGACGATGTGCAAACTCAAATCCAACATGACCAACAGTCCAATGACACCACTGGTTGATTCGTGTATCCCTTTTCGTTAAACTTCATTAATTACTTTTACTAAGAGTCCCGATGACCACAAGAAAAATAAATAAAGGCTCATCAGACTCACCCACTGACGAACACACCAAGTCCTCAACCACCTCCAGGACTGCAAGTACAGAAAAGCCTGGTAGGGCCCCAAAAGGCCCTACAGGCCCTAGAGCTCCTTTAGCATCCAAACCCACCGCGACTCACGCTGATTCAGAGCCGATCCAAAGTCCCGCTTTATCCACAAATGGCGTCGCTTTTGAGGACGTTACATCCGGGGCATTTGATGATTTAGGGGGTTCAGATGACTCTGTATTCGCCGACGATGACTTAGTACTTGAATCTCCTCACGCGGACGAGCCCTCCAAGCGTGTTCTATTACCCCAGTCTGAATCCCCCAAGCTGCATAAAGTGTTAGCTCAATCCGGCCTGGGCTCTAGACTTGAGATGGAGGCCATGATCACGCAAGGGCGAGTCACGGTTAACAACCAACCAGCGCACGTGGGCCAACGAATTCAGCAAGGTGATGTTGTCAAAGTCAATGGACATGTGGTTCATTGGCGGGTTGCTGCGCCACAGGCAAAGGTTATCGCTTATCACAAGCCAGTTGGCGAAATTGTGACCACAGATGATCCCCAAAATAGGCCTACTGTTTTTAGAAAATTGCCCAGGCTCTACACCGGTAAGTGGCAGTCTGTAGGCCGTTTAGATATCAATACCGAGGGTTTACTGCTATTTACCAATTCTGGTGAGTTGGCGAACAAGTTAATGCACCCAAGATTTGGTCTAGAGCGTGAATACGCAGTGCGCGTCCTGGGCGCTCTTAAGAAAGAGGAAAAGGAACGTTTATTAGAGGGTGTGAACTTGGACGATGGGCCTGCTAGTTTTGGCTCTATCGAGGACGGTGGAGGCGAGGGTGCAAACTGCTGGTACAGGGTGACGATTCAAGAGGGCCGTAACCGTGAGGTAAGACGTCTTTTTGAATCGGTTGGGCACGCTGTAAGCCGCTTGATCCGCATCCGATACGGTGCGATGGCACTGCCAAAGGGTCTCCAACGAGGTCACTGGATGGAGCTTGGTGAGCCTGACGTTCAAGCACTGATGAACTTGGTAGGTCATGAAACCCATCAACAACCTGTTAAAAGAGGCAAAAGGATCAGCTCACCCAAGTCTGGACCTAGAGCGAAATCTCCTGAGGCTGCCATGATCAAATTGGCAAAAACCACCTCCAGGTCCAGAAGAGGCGCTCCGTCCTACGTCAATCCAAGGGAATTGACCGTAAAAGATGATAAAACACCTCAAAATACCGAAAAACCGATAAAAACAGTAACCATTGGTGCAGACAGTTACTCAAAACTGCGAAAAGATGCCAAAGGGCGCAGACGCGCCAATGTCAGCTCGGGCGGGTTTACTGGGGCAGGCAAAGGTGCGGATGGGTTCGTATCTAAACCGGGCTCCAAAAAACCTGGCGGACGTGGTCGCCCCTAGGATCTACTTTTACCTGGTTGGGGTTATTTGTAGGCCAGATTTTGAGCTATACAAAGCCAAATTACGACAACTTAGCCCTCTTGCGCCTCTTAAAAAGCTAAAATAGTAGGCTAAGGTTAATTTGAATATTTACTTTTACTTTTTAACGATAAAAACAGGAAAATTTCACTCATGTCTCAAGAACGTACTCTCTCTATTATCAAGCCCGACGCAGTTGCAAAAAACGTCATCGGTCAAATCTACTCACGTTTTGAATCTGCAGGGTTAAAGGTTGTTGCTTCACGCATGAAGCATCTCTCTAAAGAAGAGGCAGAAGCATTTTACGGCGTTCACAAAGACCGTCCTTTCTTCAAAGATCTCGTATCTTTCATGATCTCTGGTCCAGTGATGATCCAAGTTCTGCAGGGTCCCAACGCCATTCAAAAAAACCGCGATTTAATGGGCGCAACAGATCCTAAAAAAGCAGACAAAGGAACTATTCGTGCAGATTTTGCTGACAGCATTGACGCCAACGCAGTTCACGGATCTGATGGTCCTGAGACAGCTGCTCATGAAATTTCATTCTTCTTTGCCGGCCTAGAAGTCTACGGCCACTAAGCTTTGATTCTTGAGGGCCGATCCAGCTTATTGGCGGGACGGGTCCCTCAAGCAAACGAACCCAGATGCCCGTTAACCTCCTCGAATTTGACCTAGAACAGTTAAGCCAGTACTGCGAGAGTTTGGGGGAAAAGCGTTTTCGGGCAACTCAGCTCTTTCGTTGGATACATCAACGGGGTGCGAATAGTTTTGATCAAATGACGGATCTGGCAAAGTCTTTAAGAATTTTGTTAGAGTCACACTGCACGATCACTCCCTTAAAAGTTCTTTCACGACAGAACTCCAAAGACGGCACTATCAAATGGCTTTTTGATGTGGGAGCCGGCGACGCGGTGGAAACTGTCTTCATACCTGAGGAGGATAGAGGTACCCTTTGCATATCCTCCCAAGCTGGTTGCGCAGTTGGGTGTGTCTTTTGCTCTACGGGACACCAAGGATTTAGTCGAAATCTAACAACCGCCGAAATTGTGTCTCAACTTTGGTTTGTCGAGCACACACTTCGAGCTGAGTTTGCCCGGTCCGAGCGCATCATCTCCAACATTGTCATGATGGGTATGGGTGAGCCCCTTCAAAATTACTCAGCTCTTGTGCCTGCTCTCAAAACGATGCTGAGCGACCATGGATACGGGATCTCTCGACGACGCCTAACCGTTTCAACCTCCGGCGTAGTCCCAATGATAGAGCGTTTAGGGCGTGATGCACCGGTAGCATTAGCGGTGTCACTTCACGCACCCAACGACACGCTCAGAGACCGTTTGGTGCCACTCAACAAGAAATACCCCCTCGCAGAACTTAGACAAGCGTGCGTATCCTATTTAGCCGTAGCGCCCAGAGATTTCATAACCTTTGAGTACTGCATGCTTGACGGCGTTAACGACTCTTTGGAACACGCTCAAGAGATCGTTGATTGGTTAAGACCATCGCCTGCTTTGAAGCTGCAATCCCTGCCTGCCAAAATTAATTTAATACCCTTTAACCCGTTCCCGGCCTCAGGACTGCTGTGCAGCCCACCGCAAACCGTTAAAGCCTTCTCTCAACTCCTACTTGCGGCGGGTATCGTCACAACGGTTCGCAAAACCAGGGGGGACGATATCGATGCAGCTTGTGGTCAACTCGCCGGAGAGGTGCTTGACAGGACGGATGTAGTGCACAGAATGTCCAAACAAAAGACAATACCGCTAAAGCCCGTTGAATCCCTTCAGTGACATTTTTTTCTATTAAAACATTCAATTAATCATTCAGATCATGGACTCTACCAATTCTGAGCAGCATTTACCCACGCCTTTTTCCAAACCATTGGTAAACCACACTCACCAAGCACGGGTGAGTTGGGGCGAGCACGTCGTAACCGTTGGTGGAGGTGCCCCGGTGCGTGTACAGTCCATGACGAACACGGACACAGAGGATGTTATCGGGACCGCCATACAGGTCAAAGAACTTGCCCAAGCAGGCTCCGAGATGGTTAGGATTACGGTGAATACGCCAGAGGCTGCAGCAGCCGTTCCGCACATCCGCGAACAGCTCGATAAGATGGATATTCATGTCCCCCTCATTGGGGATTTTCATTACAACGGGCATAAATTGCTCACCGAGCACCCAGACTGTGCAAAGGCACTCTCTAAGTACCGCATCAATCCGGGAAATGTCGGCAAAGGCGATAAACACGATAAGCAGTTTGCGCAGATGATTGAGGCAGCGATTCGATACGATAAGGCGGTTCGAATTGGCGTTAATTGGGGGAGCTTAGATCAAGAACTTTTAGCGAGACTGATGGATGTGAATGCTTCTCGCAAAGAGCCCTGGGACGCCAAGCAAGTGATGTATGAGTCATTGATTACGTCTGCTATCGAGTCCGCGCAATTGGCAGAATCCTTGGGATTAAAGGGCGAGCAAATTATCCTAAGCTGCAAGGTAAGCGGTGTACAAGATTTGATTGCAGTCTACCGGGCGCTCTCAAAGCGGTGTAACTACGCCCTTCATCTTGGCTTGACAGAGGCTGGCATGGGCACCAAAGGGACAGTTGCGTCAAGCGTATCGCTGGGCATTTTGTTGCAAGAGGGAATTGGTGACACGATACGCGTATCCCTGACCCCTCAACCCAACGAGGCAAGAACCCAAGAGGTTGTAATCGCCAACGAGATCTTGCAATCCCTTGGACTCAGGACCTTCGTTCCCAGTGTTACGGCTTGTCCGGGCTGCGGAAGAACGACCAGCACCACATTTCAAGTATTGGCACAGGAGATTGACAACTATCTTCGTTCCCAAATGCTTGTCTGGCGTAAGCAGTATCCAGGGGTTGAGAATTTAAAGGTAGCGGTGATGGGTTGTATCGTGAACGGCCCCGGAGAGAGCAAGCACGCTGATATTGGGATAAGCTTGCCCGGAACAGGTGAGGCTCCCGCTGCTCCGGTCTTTATAGACGGCGAGAAAGTGCTGACGCTTAGGGGGGATTCAATTGCTCAGGAGTTTCACAAAATAGTCGACCAATACGTTAAAAAGCGCTTTGGCACTTGAGTTAATTCATTATTCTTTAATCCTCAATTTCCCCTTAATTTCCTCTTAATTCATGAGTCAAAAATTAACAGCCGTCAAAGGCATGAACGATCTACTCCCGCCTGATTCAAATGCATGGGTCTGGTTGGAGGGTGTTGTTCAAGACGTAATGCGCCGTTATGGCTATTCCAACATAAGAACTCCAATTGTTGAGCCCACCGCACTTTTCATCAGAGGCCTGGGTGAGGTCACAGATATTGTTGAAAAGGAGATGTACTCCTTTGAAGATAGACTGAACCATGAGCAGTTGACTCTAAGACCTGAGGCTACGGCGGGGGTCGTGCGTGCAACGATCGAGCACAACTTGCTCTACGACGGGGGTAAGCGGCTTTTCTACATGGGTCCAATGTTCAGGCATGAGCGGCCCCAACGAGGTCGCTACAGACAGTTCCACCAAATTGGAGCTGAAGCACTTGGATTTGCACTCCCAGATGTCGATGCTGAATTGATTCTCATGGCGCACTCACTTTGGAGAGAGCTGGGTCTAAAAAATGTCAAGCTTGAACTGAACTCATTGGGCGAGCCTGAGGAGAGGCTCAAGCACCGGGAGGCATTGATTGCCTACTTTGAATCGCATGCATCTGTTTTGGATGAGGACGCAAAACGACGCTTGCACTCTAATCCACTGAGAATCTTAGATACTAAAAACCCTGCAATGCAAGTGTTGGTCGAGGGTGCGCCAAAGTTGATGGACTTTCTCGGCGCTGACTCAAGAGCTCATCTGCAGGGAGTGTGCTCAATTTTAGACGTGAACGGGGTTGAATACTCAATCAACCCCCGCTTGGTTCGGGGAATGGATTACTACAATCTTACAGTTTTTGAATTTATTACGGATCAACTAGGATCCCAGGGAACGATTTGCGGCGGGGGTAGGTACGATTATTTGATTTCTCAAATGGGGGGTAAGTCTGCGCCCGCAGTGGGTTGGGCAATGGGCGTGGAGCGGGTAGTTGAGCTCTTAAAGGACGCCCAACTCATACCGTTCGCTAAGGGGCCAGATGTATTCGCGGTGGTTCCTGAGTCAAAGAGCATTGAACAGGTGATGTTCGTACTTCAAACACTTCGCGCAAAGGGGGTCAGCGTTCAGATGCACTCACCCTCAGCGTCCGGAAATCCGGGCAGTGCCGCGGCGAGCGCAGACTCTGTGGATAAATTTGCTCGCGGCAGTATGAAATCACAGTTTAAGCGTGCCGATGCCAGTGGAGCCTCTTTTGCACTCATTTTTGGGGCTGAAGAGCTCTCCAAGGGCGTAGTTACTATCAAATCGCTCAGAGACGGGGTGGGCGCACAAAGAGAGGAATCTATCTCCCAGATTGACCATTGGGCTTCAAGCCTACAATCGGGGGGATGAGAGGCTTTAGACCCTTGGCTGAAACAAAGCTTTCATTTGCATTTATGAGGTCAGCAGTTGAACTGCGCCGCGTAAGCATTTGAATGAGATGACACTCACTTTAAAAAGAATTACTGAACTGGGAAATCCATGGCATTGCAATTAGACCTTGAAGAACAAGAACAAATCGACGAGTTAAAGCACTTTTGGAGTCGTTGGGGCGACTACGTCGTATGGGCGTTGATCCTTGTGATGGGAGCTTACGCTGCATGGAACGGTTGGCAATACTGGCAACGCCGTGTTTCAACCCAATCAGCCATTTTGTTTGAAACCGTAGAGCGAGCCTCAGAGAGTGCTGACCTAGCCTTGATGGAGCGCTCATTTGGTGACATTAAAGATAAGTTTGGATCTACCACGTACGCTAATCAAGCTGCGTTTTTAGTAGCAAGGGTTTATTACGAGAACGCTCAATCTCCAAAAGCTGAGGAGGCCCTCAACTGGGTCGCCAAGAATTCCTCTGAACAGGGTTACCAATCCCTTGCACGTCTGAGACTTGCGGGACTGTTGATTGAGAGAAAAGCTTACGGCGAAGCTCGAGCCCTTTTGGCAGAGAAAGTTGCATCTGAGTTTGATCCGCTTGTAGAGGATCGATTAGGCGATATCGACGCTCTAGAGAAACACCCAGACCTATCAAAAGATCACTATCTAAAGGCTTGGAAGGCCTTAGACGCACGCGCACCTTACCGTAAATATGTTGAGGCGAAGTTAAACGCACTGGGCGTAGATCCAAGCGTCGAGTCCTCTGGTGTTAGCGGTAAGCCAACTCAGACTCAACCAACCACAGAGTCAAAGGATCACCCTTGAACACTTTGAATAAAATTATCACCTCACCCCTTGGCAAAGCGATCGGCTCGCCGATCAAACTGCTATCACTGTTCATCACTTGTTTGCTCGTCTTAGGCGCTTGTTCCAGTAACAAAGTCAAACCTCTTCAACCCCAACAAGACATCAAAGTCGTTTGGTCAACAGAGTTGGACGGTGAGATCAACTACCCAGCGACCTTGAGCATTGTGAACGATCAAATTGCAACTGCAACCAGCACAGGTAGCGTGGCTTTACTCAACGTTAAGAACGGAAGCATCGCCTGGAAAACAAAAATCAAAGGACTGATCAATGCTGGGGCAGGATTTGATGGAACTCGGGTCGCAGTGGTTACACAAGACAACGACTTGGTGGTGATCGAGAACGGCAAAGTCCTTTGGCAACAAAATTTAAGTGCACAGTCATTCACCGCCCCAGTTGTTGCTGGTTTGCGGGTGTTTGTGTTGTTGGCCGATCGCTCTGTTGTAGCTTTTGACGGTGCATCTGGAAAAAAACTCTGGACCCAACAGCGCACAGGCGATGCTTTGGTGCTCAAGCAAGCGGGAGTTTTGGCCCCCTTTCACAATACCCTGATTGCGGGTCTTGGCGCTCGGTTGACAGGGCTTGACCCCTTAACGGGAAAAATACTTTGGGAAGCGCCTTTGGCCAATCCAAGGGGTATCAACGATTTGGAACGATTGGTAGATTTGGTTGGACCACTTGGACGTGTTGGCGATGTTGTCTGCACAAGAGCTTTTCAAGCTCAAATCGGTTGCTTAGATGCGGATCTGGGCAAGCTTATTTGGACCCGCCCGTCCTTTGGAGAGGAGGGTTTATCCGTTGAGGGCAACCAACTGGTCAGTATCGAGTCCAACGGCCAAATACTTTCTTGGAGTGTTAACAATGGTGACAGACTTTGGGATAGGGATGCGTTCAAGAGCCATCACCTGACAGCGCCTTTGGTTATGTCAAAGGGAATCTTTCTAGGTGATGCTGTAGGCTGGGTTTATCTTCTATCCAAAAAAGACGGCGCCGTGCTGAACCGACTCCCGATTGGATCAAGCCGGGGCTTTGCCTCTGCCCCGACCGCTGTTGATGCGGACCATATGGTCATTGCAACCAAAAACGGTGTTATCAATCAATACTACACCCCTTGAATAGCAACCGAGCTCAGACGCATGTTGTTTTGAGTTTGGTGTTGCGTGGGGCTGTCGTTAAAGCGTTAAGTCGTCAAGACGTTAAGTGGAGTGAACTCCGAGCCCTTGACGGTGTAATTTATGAACCGAATGGGTGAGACCTGCCTTTGATTTTCAACGCGCAGATTCAAACTTGTAGCTGAACTGGAATATTTTGTGAAACCTGTGATCGCCTTGGTTGGCAGACCCAATGTGGGTAAATCCACGCTTTTTAATCGCCTGACTCAAACGAGAGATGCGATCGTGGCTGACTTTGCGGGTCTGACCAGGGATAGGCACTACGGCAACGCAAAGATCGGCCCTCACGAATTTATTGTGATTGACACGGGCGGTTTTGAGCCCGATGCGTCAAGTGGCATTTACAAGGAAATGGCAAAACAAACTCAGCAAGCGGTCGCTGAGTGTGATGTAGTGGTATTCATGGTGGACGCCCGCGCAGGCGTTGCAGGTCAAGACCACGATATTGCTAAATACCTTCGAAAACTGGGCAAACCCTCACTGCTGGTTGCCAACAAGGCAGAGGGAATGCAAGAAGGGCCTAAATTAGCCGAGTTTTACGAGCTCGGGTTTGGGGAGGTTATCCCAGTCTCTGCAGCACACGGCCAAGGGATTCGGGGACTCTCCCAAAGTGTCATGGAGATCTTGAATTTATCAGACACGGATGAGCCCCCAGAGGAGGAGATCGATACCTCCGTCATCCGTCTGGCGGTTGCTGGACGCCCCAACGTTGGCAAATCAACCCTGATCAATACTTGGCTGGGTGAGGAACGTGTGGTTGCCTTTGATCAACCCGGAACCACTCGCGACGCAATCCACATTCCCTTTGAGCGGGGAGGGCAAAGGTTTGATCTGATCGATACGGCGGGTCTGCGCCGTAAGGGAAAGGTCTTTGAAGCCATCGAGAAGTTCTCGGTTGTCAAAACACTACAAGCGATCGAATCAGCCAATGTTGTGTTGCTCCTCTTGGATGCTACACAGGGCGTAACGGATCAAGACGCACACATTGCGGGGTACATCTTGGAGAGCGGTCGCGCTGTTGTGATCGGCGTTAACAAGTGGGACGCGGTTGATGCTTACCAACGCGAGCAGTTGAACAGGTCCATTGAGAATAGGCTTGCTTTTTTGAAGTTTGCAAAACTTCATTTCATCTCAGCAATTAAACGTCAAGGTTTGGGCCCCGTGTGGACTTCGATTGCACAGGCACATAAGGCTGCAATGTGCAAGATGCCTACTCCTCAATTGACGCGTATCTTGCTTGAAGCCGTCCAGTTTCAGTCACCCAAGCGCGCGGGTATGTTTAGACCCAAGTTGCGATATGCGCACCAAGGAGGGATGAACCCACCGGTTATCGTTGTGCATGGCAACTCCCTTGAACATGTTACGGACTCGTACAAACGGTTCTTGGAAGGGCGCTTTCGTAAAGAATTTGGCCTGGACGGGACTCCACTGAGGGTCGAGATGAAAACCTCTCACAATCCTTACGCAGATAAGGATAAATAGTCTCATTGAGGGTTCGCACTCTAGCTCCATGGGATCCAAGCATTTGGTTGGGGCGGAACGGGAATTCATCCTAATATAGGGTCGACTGGGTCTTTAAAACAACCCAGCACGCTTTTAAAATATAATCTGAACAAAGTTCGATTCTGCAAATAAGCCCCGTGAGCTTGTTTGCAGGTGACGAACGCCATTTTTACAAACACGGAGAATATCGTGAGCAATAACAAAGGACAACTCCTTCAAGACCCCTTCCTGAATACCCTGCGTAAGGAGCATGTACCAGTCTCCATTTACCTGGTGAACGGAATCAAGCTGCAAGGTCAGATAGAGTCTTTTGACCAATACGTAGTCTTACTGCGCAATACGGTTACGCAAATGGTCTACAAACACGCCATCTCTACTATTGTGCCTGGCCGGGCTGTTAATTTTGCATCAATCGAAGGCCTTGGGGACTCTCAAGTGAGTTCAGAGTCTTAAGCTTTGAACCCTGATTGCTTAACTGCTAGCTCAATATACACAGGCGGTTTTATCCAATCGATTTGTAAAGCTTTTTATATATCGGTTTACAGCTTTGACTATAGGCTAGATCTGAGCTGCTCCCAACAAACGCGCAATCCAAAACTGAGACGTGAAACGTCCCGTATCATTTGATCGATCAATTCAACGAACCCATTGAAGAATTAGAGGCCGCTGTGCAATATGCACAGACGGTAGACGCCCCCTGTATTTTGGTTGGCGTCGATTTTGGTGAATCCAACTTTGATGTGCAACTCGAAGAGTTGGGGCAGCTGGCATTAACCGCTGGCCTAACGCCAGTAGCAAGAATTACTTGTAAGCGAAGGGCGCCCGATCCTGCTCTTTTTGTTGGCTCAGGAAAAGCTCAGGAAATCAAAGAAACAGCTGAAACACTCGGAGCTGTTGAGATATTGTTTGACCAGTCTCTGAGCCCTGCTCAACAAAGGAACTTAGAGCGGGCCACTGGATTACCCGTTAACGACAGAACACTTTTGATACTTGAAATCTTTGGTCAACGCGCGCGTTCACACGAAGGGAAGTTACAAGTTGAGCTGGCCAAGTTGCAATATTTGAGCACTCATCTGGTCCGAAGGTGGTCGCATTTAGAGCGTCAACGAGGAGGCATTGGTAACAGAGGGGGCCCGGGTGAGACTCAGATTGAGCTTGATCGACGCATGATCTCAGACTCCATCAAACGGACCAAAGAGCGGTTGGAGCGTGTTAAGAAACAGAGAAAAGTTCAAAGAAGGCAACGCGAAAAACACCAAGTATTCAAGGTCTCATTGGTGGGGTACACCAACGCAGGGAAATCTACCCTCTTTAACGCCCTTGTCAAAGCCAAGGCATATGCAGCTGATCAACTATTTGCAACTTTAGACACCACAACACGTCATATGTATTTGGGTGCAAATCCCCATACGGGAGAGGCTTTGAACGCTTCAATCTCGGATACTGTTGGTTTTATCCGAGACCTACCGCACACGTTGGTTGATGCGTTTGAGGCAACGCTGCAAGAGGCTGCGGAGGCGGATCTTTTGCTGCATGTGGTGGATGCATCGCACAAGGATTATTTTGAACAAATAAAAGAAGTTCAAAAAGTGCTAAAAGAAATACGTGCAAGCGAAGTGCCGCAGATCTTGGTTTTTAATAAAATTGACGCTTTAGGTCCCGAAAATCAGCCTGTCAGAAGTCAAGATTTATTTGATTGGGAGGGCAAACCTGTACCCAGAATTTTCATCAGCGCCGCCAGCGGTGAGGGCCTTGGCGCGTTGCGCGACTTACTTGCACAGGCAATCCTAGAGCCTATGGTCTTGGAAAGTGCGCTAAGTCAACAAAATGATGGGGTTTTACTAGGTGATATTGATAATCTCCCCCTGAACCAACCCATAATTTAGGCACAATTGAGCCCAAGACAGAAATCAGACATAAACAAGATCCATCAATTCGCTCCTCCCTTACGCTTTTAACGACCACGACCCAATTCTCAAGATGAACCTTAACCTTAGAACCACGCGAATTCGCGCCTTAATGGGGACCTTTACCAATGCAGTGATGCACGGATTAAGCTCTCTGAGCCTGCGCATCAAGGGCATGTTTAACTTGAATGATGATCGCTGGGGTAGACCCCAAGACCCATCAACTCAAAATGCAGATCACAACCACGATCACCACTCGAGTGAAGGCTCTAAAGACACGGATGGCCACGATTCAAGTCGCCCTGAGCCCTCTAAACCAAAACCCACGCCAGGGGGGCCGCCCGATTTAGATGAGTTGTGGAAAGACTTTAATAAAAAAATTGGAAAACTCTTTGGTCAAAAGGGTAACGCAGACGGATCTGGTGGAGACGCTTCAGGCGCTGACCCAGGCGGCGCAGGCGGAGGTGGTAATGGATTCTTTCCCACCCTTCAAACGGCTAAGGCAGGTGCTGGCGCCGCTGCGCTGATCGTTTTGTTAATTTGGCTTGGCACTGGTTTCTTTATTGTCCAAGAGGGCCAGCAAGCGGTAATTACGCAGTTTGGTGGCTACCACTCTACGGTGGGTGCAGGTATTAACTGGCGACTGCCGTACCCCGTTCAGCGCCACGAGATCGTATACGTGACTCAAATTCGCTCCATTGATATTGGACGCGACACGGTTATGAAAGCAACTGGACTGCGTGAGTCAGCGATGCTCACCGAGGACGAAAATATTGTTGAAATTAAATTTGCCGTTCAATACCGTTTGACAGACGCAAGGGCGTATCTCTTTGAGAGCAAAAACCCAACCGACGCTGTCTCACAAGCAGCAGAAACGGCGGTCAGAGAAGTGGTCGGCAAAATGCGAATGGACTCCGCTTTATCTGAGGAGAGAGATCAAATCGCACCTCGAGTTCGCGCCATTATGCAAAACATTTTGGACAGCTATAAAGTAGGTATTGAAGTGGTAGCCATCAACCTGCAACAAGGCGGCGTCAGGCCTCCCGAACAAGTTCAGGCTGCCTTTGACGATGTATTAAAAGCCGGACAAGAGCGTGAGCGCGCCAAAAACGAAGCCGAGGCCTACGCGAACGACGTAGTGCCGCGTGCGGTTGGATCTGCATCCCGCCTCAAGCAAGAAGCTGACGCCTACAAAGCGCGTATCGTTGCACAGGCTGAGGGCGATGCCCAGCGTTTTAAATCCCTTTTGAGTGAATATCAAAAAGCGCCCCAAGTCACGCGTGACCGTCTGTATATCGATACCATGCAACAAATCTATAGCAATGTCACCAAGGTCATGATTGATGCCCGCCAAGGATCCAATCTGCTTTACTTGCCCTTAGACAAGATTTTGCAAATGACGGGACAGTCTTCAAGTTCCAACACTGGGACTTCAGGTAATTCCAATACCAACTCTCAAAATGGCTCAGGACAAAACGGTGGTGGCACAAGTAGCTCCAGTGAATCCTCTGATAACGGGGGCTCCGCACAAAGTTCAGCTGATCTTCGCGCCCGAGAATCCCGTGGACGTGAGCGCGATGTTCGATAAAAAAGAGACAGAGAATAAAAAAATGAACAAAATTGGTTTCTACATATCTTCTTCGATTTTGGCGTTAGCCATTCTTAGCTCCACTGTCTTTGTCGTCGATCAACGCCAGTTTGGTGTGGTCTATTCACTGGGACAGATCAAACGCGTGATCATCGATCCGGGTCTGAATTTTAAATTTCCACCGCCCTTTGAGAATGTCAAATTCATTGATAAACGACTCCTTACCTTGGACAGTCAAGATACTGAGCCTATGCTCACCGCGGAGAAGCAGCGCATGGTCATCGATTGGTATGTGCGCTGGCGTATCACTGAGCCCTCACAGTACATCCGGAATGTGGGCTTGGATGAGGCCGCGGGTGCTCAACAACTTGCCCGCGTGGTTCGAAATGCGTTCCAAGAAGAGATTAACAAACGAACAGTGAATGAACTACTCTCCACAAAACGTGAAGGGCTGATGACCGATGTCAAGCGCGAAGTGCTTGAGAAGGTCAAAGGCGACAAGCCCTGGGGAATTGATGTTGTCGACGTGCGCATCAACAGGGCCGATTATGTGGACGCTATCACAGAGTCTGTCTACAGAAGAATGGAGGCAGAGCGTAAGCGCGTTGCCAACGAGCTTCGCTCTACGGGAGCTGCGGAGGGGGAGAAAATTCGTGCAGACGCGGACCGTCAACGCGAGGTCACAGTTGCAAATGCCTACAGGGAGGCCCAAAAAATCAAAGGCGAGGGTGACGCAGAGGCGGCCAAGATCTACGCTGACTCTTTTGGTCGAGACCCATCCTTTGCTCAGTTTTACCGAAGTCTTGAGGCTTACAAATCTACGTTTAGCAAGAAATCAGACTTAATGGTCCTCGATCCAAGTAGTGACTTTTTCAAAGCTATGCGCGGTAGTGGATCCGGTGGTGCGCCCATGAGCGCAGGCGCTCCAACCAAGCGTTAATGCAACCATGCCCAACCAGCCAGGCTTGCAAAGCCTCATTTTGAGACGCCAGACACCCTGATCATGGAATCACACACCCTTTGGTTTGCTTTGGCACTCGTCCTCATCATTGAAGGCCTGCTGCCATTTGCATCCCCATCCCAGTGGAGAAAAATGTTTCTTCAGATTTTGCAGTTAAAAGATGAGCAAATTCGCTTCTTTGGACTGTGTTGTGTGCTAGGAGGGGTATTTGTTTTGTGGATTTTGAGCTAAAAGCCTGCAAATCAATCTCTTCAAGGCCTGGAAGATCTGTAGAATTACGTTTTTAACAGCACCCCCTACCTTTTCTTATGTCCGCTTGGGTCCTGCCGGATCATATTGCCGATGTGCTTCCCTCTGAGGCACGGCACATCGAAGAACTTAGACGTCTTTGCTTAGACTCAGCCCGCTCCTTTGGGTATGAGCTGATCATGCCGCCTCTGCTTGAACACTTGGAGTCTCTTTTGTCCGGTTCAGGGGAGTCCTTGGATCTGCAAACCTTCAAGCTCATCGATCAACTATCGGGACGCAACTTAGGCATTCGTGCTGATACCACGACCCAAGTAGCAAGGATTGATGCACACCTCTTAAACCGCCCCGGAGTGACCCGGCTTTGTTACTGTGGGCCCGTGCTGCATACCCGGCCAAGTAAGCCTTTTGCCACACGTGAGCCCTTGCAGATGGGGGCTGAGATCTACGGCCACGCTGGACTTGAAGCGGACTTGGAGGTGATTGAGTTGGCCATGAGTTGTCTTGCCCACTCAACACTTGGACCGGCCGGCAAATCACTCCAGTTTCAAATTGATTTGGGCGATGCACGAATTCTTCCCGCACTCTTGAAAGACTTGCACCTGAGTGGGGAGCTTCTCCACCAACTCCAGACCTGCATTGCTGGTAAGGATACTTCCGGTTTGAAGGATGTCTGTAAGACACTCCCCCAAGCTAACGCAAAAGCCCTACTTGCCTTGATGGAACTTTACGGTGGAGACGAGGTTTTAAGCCGTGGTGCCCAGGTTTTAAAGGACTGGCCCTTGGCGCTCAAGGCCCTAGAACAAATGACCTGGTTAAAGACACGCCTGAATGTCCCGGTGGTATTTGATTTGGCTGATGTGCGTGGCTACAGTTATTACACCGGTATTCGCTTCTCGGTTTATACCCCAGGACTCTCAGATGCTTTGATCCGTGGTGGTCGATACGATGAGGTCGGCGCCGCTTTTGGACGACTCAGGCCTGCAGTCGGATTTAGTCTAGATCTTAAGGACTGGGTTCAACTTCTTGCAAGGCCCAGTGCCCGCGTGGCCATCAAGGCCCCTTGGCTAGAGGACAATCAGTTAAATGAGATGATCCGCGAGCTCAGAGCAAAAGGGGAGACGGTGCTGCGAGTGCTACCGGGTCAAAACACCGATGGCGACGAGTTTGTGTATGACCGTGAATTGGTCCTACAAAAAGGTAGTTGGAGTGTTCAAAGCATAAAGGCCCTCGCCACTTAACTTCAGCTAAAACCATTTCAATATAAACATTTTTCTTGCTTATCTAGCTTCGTTTTATTTTTAATCTCTAACACTTGTATTTTTTATGAATCCAATACGTGGTCGCAATGTAGTCGTAGTCGGTACCCAGTGGGGAGATGAGGGCAAAGGAAAACTAGTCGATTGGTTGACCGAGTCATCACAGGGCGTAGTACGCTTTCAGGGTGGCCATAACGCAGGCCATACACTGGTGATTAACGGCGTTAAGACTGCCCTTCATTTAATCCCAAGCGGGATCATGCGCGCTGGGGTGAAGTGCTACATTGGAAACGGAGTCGTGCTCTCTATGGGTAAACTCTTAGAGGAGATTCGTGGACTTGAGAGCGCAGGTGTTGAGGTTCGCTCAAGGCTTCGTATCAGCGAAGCTTGTCCACTTATCCTCTCCTATCATGTGGCCTTGGATGTGGCGCGAGAAGCTGCCATTGAACAAACGGGTAACGCAAAAATTGGAACAACGGGTCGCGGTATTGGTCCTGCTTATGAAGACAAGATTGCTAGACGTGCGCTGCGCGTTCAGGATTTAAAGAATCCTGCCAAGTTTGCAGAAAAACTCAAAAGCAATCTTGAGCTCCATAATCATGTGTTGAAGAACTTTCTTCACGCACCAGAGGTTGAATTCGATCAAGTTTTAAAAGAAGCCCTTGAGCATGCCGAGCAAGTGCTCCCAATGGCTGCTGATGTCTCAAGAGAGCTCAATGATGCCAACTTAAACGGCGCCAATTTGCTGTTTGAAGGGGCTCAGGGCACTTTGTTAGATGTTGACCACGGCACCTATCCATTTGTCACGTCCAGTAACTGTGTGGCGGGCAACGCTGCTGCGGGGGCGGGTGTTGGACCAGGCCTGTTGCATTACATCTTAGGCATCACCAAAGCATACTGTACGCGTGTTGGAGGGGGGCCTTTCCCAACTGAGCTGGACTGGGAGACACCGGGCACAGTCGGCTATCACCTCTCGACGGTTGGTGCAGAGCGCGGGGTCACGACCGGGCGCGCACGGCGTTGCGGGTGGTTTGATGCGGCGCTGCTCAAGCGAAGCGCTCAAGTCAATGGCTTAACGGGCCTATGCATCACTAAACTTGATGTCTTGGATGGGCTCGAATACCTGGAGCTGTGCACGGGGTATGAGTTAGACGGTGAACACATCGATATATTGCCGATGGGAGCAGATGAGATTTCAAAATGCAAGCCCATTTACGAACGTATGCAGGGATGGTCCCAGTCCACAGTTGGCGTGACCAACTACGATCAACTCCCCATCGAGGCTAGGCTTTATCTACAACGCATCGAACAAGTTACTGGCGTACCAATTCATTTGGTCTCTACGAGTCCTGACCGCGATCACACCATCATGATTCATCATCCTTTCCTAGGTTGATCCAGTGTTGCTTCCTTTTTGTTTTGTTTTTTTTGATTTTGCTTGAAGGTCCCCTATGTTGACTGAAGACGGTAAACACCTTTACGTGTCCTACGACGAATATCATAATTTGATGGAGAAACTAGCCATCAAAATACATCAATCTAATTGGGAATTTGACACGATCTTGTGTTTAGCTAGGGGGGGTATGAGACCTGGGGATATTTTGTCGCGCATCTTTGATAAACCCCTTGCCATCATGTCTACAAGTTCTTACAGAGCGGGTGCAGGGACAGTTCAGGGGCATTTGGATATTGCCCGCTACATCACAACGCCCCAAGGTGAGATTGCAGGTAAGGTTTTGTTGGTAGACGATCTTGCTGACTCAGGACTCACGCTCAATGCCGTGATCAATCAGCTTAAAACAAATTACAAACCCATCACCGAACTTAGAAGCGCAGTGATATGGACTAAAAGTATCTCCACTTTCACGCCCGACTACTCGGTTGAGTACTTGCCGACGAACCCATGGATTCATCAGCCTTTTGAGAGCTATGACTCAATGAGCGCACAACAACTAGCAGAAAAGTGGAAAATCTGAGTCCCTTGGTTTGTGATTTGATTTAACTCGGTGAAATGCTATGGTCACAAACACCAAACTTATTCATCATCACTACTCACCCCCGAAGGGCTTCAAAGCCCCACAAGAGCCCACTTACCAAGCTTCTACGGTTATATTCCCAAGTGTGAGCGCTATGCGCTCCACCGAGTGGAAAAACAAATCGGGCTACACCTACGGCCTACACGGTACACCCACAACCTTCACTCTTGAGGAGCGCTTAGCCAGTATTGAAGGGGCTTTGCACTGCCAACTCGTGCCCAGTGGACTCGCAGCCATTGCACTGGTGAATCTCTCCCTCCTCAGGTCAGGGGACGAGGTGCTCTTGCCCTCCAATGCCTACGGCCCGAGCACTGCGCTTGCACAGGGGGAGCTTGCCCGTTACGGTATCACCCACAAGGTCTACGATCCCATGTCGCTAAATGACTTGGCTCAAAAAATCTCCCCTCAAACTCGCCTCGTTTGGCTGGAGGCTCCGGGATCAGTGACGATGGAGTTTCCGGATCTTTTGGCTCTTACTGAATTGTGCAAAGAAAGAGGCGTCACGAGTGCTTTGGATAACACTTGGGGAGCGGGGATCGCCTTTAATGCGTTTGATCTGAACGGCAAAGGCCTAGGGGTTGATCTCACTATTCAAGCCTTAACCAAGTACGCCAGTGGTGGAGGGGACGTTTTAATGGGGTGCATTTGCACCCGCAACCCAGAGTTGGATAACCACATCAAGCTCACCCACATGCGCCTGGGTCTGGGTGTGGGCGCAGCAGACGTCCAGGCTGTGCTTCGGTCTTTACCCAGTATGGCGTTGAGATACAAAGCGCAAGACGCAAGCGCTAGATTTTTGGCCAACGCGTTGACATCGCAGTCTGTCGTTGCGCAGGTTTTGCATCCCAGTTTAAAGGAGTGTCCCGGACACGAACACTGGCAAGCTTGCTGTGCAAGCTCCGAGCCTCAAGCCAACGAGCATCAAGGGGGCGGCTACGAAGGGAGGGGCTATGAGGTTAGCGACAGTCAGGGAATTCAGGGCATTCAGGGAAACGCTGCCAGTATATTCAGCGTCATCTTTAAGCCCGAATTCAGTCAAGCGCAAGTGGATAAGTTTTGTGACAGCCTGCAGTATTTCAAAATTGGTTACAGTTGGGGAGGCCCTATGAGTTTGGTGGTGCCTTACGATTTAGATACGATCAGACCACCTCAACACTCCCAACACACCACACTCTTAGCAAGAGGTCGTTTAGTGCGCCTTTGCATTGGTCTGGAAGATAGCGCTGATTTGTTGGATGACCTAAAGCGCAGCATCCAAACTGCTTTTCATTGATTCTTACAATCAACTCACCATTAAGAGCTCTTGCGCTGCGAGCGTGAACTCTTGCTCTGAGTAGCTCTTAATCTGGCAGGCCTTGGCGCTTGCAAATTGTTCAAAATTTCGAGCTATAGATCCACTATACGCCGGATCGTAGTGAAGGCTTAAAAGCTCTTGCACAACCTTGGGTGTCTCTTGTGCTTGAATCCAATCCTCCCACCTAGATATCACCTCTTTACCCAGAAGTGGCACCAAGGCCTGAAGTCTTTGCGTAAAAAGTTCACCATCCTCTACGAAGAATTTGTACTCATCTAAGAGCAGTTTCACGCGCTCGCTAAGGGGTAGTTGAAGATCAACACAGGGGCTCGAGCGCATCTGTTTGATCAAAGACTCAGGCACGTTCAGGTTTCCGATTTTGCGACTCTCGGACTCTACATAAATAATTTTGCTTGAATCAAACTGGTTCAATGCAAACCAAAGACTCGTCTCGAAAGCCTTTTGTGAGGGCTGTTGGGTACCAGGGATTTTTCCCAACACGGAGCTGCGGTGAGAGGCAATTTGCTCTAGGTCAAGGACCTGCGCCCCTTGCTCCTTGAGTTTGTGAAGCAAAAGGGTTTTACCGGAACCCGTTGGACCACAGACGACACGAAAATTTAGATTTTGAATGCTGCGCGGAATATCCGCGATGATCGCAGTCCTAAAAGCTTTGTAGCCTCCTTCTAGGAGATGAACCCTAAAGCCAATGGCGCCCAAAATGGTTGCGAGCGAACCGCTGCGTTTACCGCCTCTCCAACAGTAAAGCAAGGGCTGCCAGTCTCTGGGAAGCTGGAGTACGCGCTCCTCGATGTGGCGAGCAATATTGGCCGCAACCAAGCCTGCGCCCTTTTTTTGAGCCTCAAAACTGTTCACCTGTTTGTACATCGTCCCAATCAAAGCGCGCTCCTCATCGTTCAAGACAGGCCAGTTCACAGCGCCAGGTAAGCGGTCGTGAGCAAATTCGCTAGGACTGCGAGCATCGATGATTTGAGAAATCTTCTCTAGGTCCGCATGTTGTGGATTGCTTTTGTTGCTCTTTGGCTCACTCGAGTCAACTGCTTTACTTGTTGATTTAAGGTGCCTGAGGGCGGCTTCAACGCTGATGGGGTGGACACTCAATTGGGGTAACTCTTATGCAGGAGATAATTTTGATTGTTCGTTCTTCGGGCTTCTCGAAGAGGAATTAAACTTAAAGCAATTTTTTAAGCTCTGGCCAGATATTAGCCAGTATTGTAGGGTGTGCAACAGCCAATGGGTGGAGTTGATCGCTTTGAAAAAGAGCGCTCGCATTTGGCGCATCTGCAACGCCCTTTAACATGAAAGGGACTAAGGGGACTTTATATTTTTTTGAGACTTGCGCGTACATCTTGGTTAAATCTGCATTGAGAGCTGCACCGTAATTGGCAGGAACCAAGTTTCCTACGATAAGCACCTTTGACCCCTTTGTCTGAGCCGCATTTACCATCCAAGCCAAGTTTTCCTTGCTAGTTTCCATCGGAATACCTCTTAGCGCATCATTGGATCCAAGCTCTATGATCACGACTACGGGGTGATACTTGCTAAGCAAGATAGGCAGCCTAGACCTGCCCCCCGATGTGGTGTCCCCGCTGATGCTTGCATTGATAATATTGATGTGACTTGTTTTATTCAAGTTGGCTTGCAGTAAACTCACCCAACCCGTCCCACGCTCCAAGCCGTACTCAGCGCTTAATGAATCTCCAAGTACAACAATTTGTGGGTTATCGCTTGGCGCAGGAGGGCTTTGCGGCTCGCCAGCAAACGAACCCGTTGCCGAGTAGAGTAGCACTAGCAGCCCTAGCAGCCCTAAAAAAAAGGCTGAATACCGCTTTAAGATCCGATTTGGGTTTAATCTAACAAAGAGCATGAACAAAGTGCTTGGAATGAATTTATATGGTTGAATATCTGTTACAAGTTTCCCGCATCTCAAAGAGTGTGCACGACGCAAGTGGCGAGTTATTTATCTTGAATGATATCTCCTTCTCAGTGTCTGCGGGCGAGACCGTCTCGATTGTTGGTGCGTCCGGGTCAGGCAAGAGCACACTGCTCTCGATTATGGCGGGTCTAGACGTCCCCAGTAGCGGTGAGGTCTTACTGGGTGGGACCAACATCAGCAAATTAGACGAGGACGCAAGGGCCTTGGTCAGAGCGACCTACATTGGGTTCGTGTTTCAAAATTTCCAATTGATTGATCACCTCACTGCTTTGGAAAATGTTATGTTGCCTTTGGAACTCTTAGGTGGCCCAGGGTCTTCACAAGCCCGTGCTAGAGCCAGCGAGATGCTGGGTCGAGTCGGTCTTTCACAAAGGCTTAATCATTACCCTCGGTTTTTAAGTGGAGGCGAGCAACAACGCGTTGCTTTGGCCCGGGCATTTGTTGTACGTCCCAAAATACTCATGGCAGACGAGCCAACGGGAAGTCTGGACCACGCCACCGGCGCTTTGGTGATGAATCTTATATTTGAGATGAACAAAGAATTTCAAACCGCCTTGGTCCTAGTCACGCACGATAGCGCCCTTGCTGCGAGGTGCTCAAGAGGCCTCACTATAGAAGCGGGTCAGTTAAAACACCAGCGCTAGAGTGTGATTGCGCTCTATAGCCTCTAGCCTTCATTTAATTAAGTGTCCGTTGATCCTCATAACATCAAATCAATGTCAAAAATGTCCCCACAACACGACATACCCTGTCCCTGCGGGGGGACGCAAAGCAAAGCTAAGGGCGCCGTAGGCCAGGGCCAGGGCTACATTCAAACTTACGCCAATTGTTGCGCAAGGTTTATAGAGGACGGAGCGTGCGCTCCCGATGCAAGTCTATTGATGCGTTCCAGATATAGCGCGTATGTGTTCGAGCGTTCTGATTATTTGCTTTCGACCTGGGACCCCACCAGTAGGCCCGAAACTATTGAATTTGACCAGAACACAAAGTGGCTTGGGTTGGAGATTAAAAGTTTTAAGTTGACATCTGAGGACAGCGCGGAAGTAGAGTTTGTTGCCCGCTACAGAGTCTTCGGTCGGGGGCAAAGACTGCATGAGAGAAGTCACTTTGTGTTGTCAAACAAAGTGTGGCTGTACAAATCAGGGGATATGCTTGGATGATGGCTATAGCGCTGCTGAACTACGCACCTGATAGGGAATTAGATTCAATCCCGCGCTTGGTTTATGGGCAAAACGATTTTGAAGCAACTTCCCTCGTCCATCACAGAGGTCACCGATATTTCTCCTGCGTGGCGTTGAATAATGCCGTGGGAGACGGATAAACCAAGCCCAGTTCCGACCCCTACCTTTTTGGTTGTGAAAAAGGGATCGAATATCTTGCTGATATGCTCTGGACTAATTCCCATCCCTTTATCGCAAACTTCGATAACCACAAACTGATGCTTGCTTTGGTCATCATTGACGGGGGTTCCTGAAAGAGTGCTTTGTGTGTAAGTCTTAATGGTGATGAGACCTCTCGTATCAGGGCGCGTGGCCTGCGCGGCGTTCACAATTAGATTGAGTATGACCTGATTGATCTGAGAGGGAATGCAATCAATGCTTGGAATTTCACCCAACTGAAGATCTACATTGGCCCTGTATTTGACCTCATTGTTGACAATGTTGAGAGTAGACCTTATGGCCTTGTGTAAGTCACACTTCTCCCACAATTTGTCTGCATCAGCGTGAGAGAAATTCTTTAAATCTTGAATGATGGTTTTAACCCGGGTAATACCCTCTTGGGTCTCTTCCATCAAAAAATTGGAGTCCTCTAAAATAAAATCAAAGTTGACCTTATTCTTGATCTCATGAATATCATCAAAATTGGTTAAACGGATTTCGCCTATTCCTTGAGCGGCTGGGTCTGAATTTGTATGCTCTAAATTTTTCGCCAACTCTGCTCGTACTTTCTCAATTTCCTCCTCCTTTGATTTATAAAGTTCAAGAACATTTTTTATGTACTCAAAGTACTTCTTCATGGTGGTTATGTTTGATGCTACATAACCAATGGGATTATTGATCTCATGCGCCACTCCGGCTGAGAGTTGTCCAAGCGCCGCTAATTTCTCAGACTGTGTTAACCGATTAGCGAACTCCATCTTTTCTTTATTCGCCGATTCAGCCTCACGGTTTCTGCGCTGCAGCACAATATTGAGTCGTCTAGACCTTGCGAGCATGAGAATTGATGTCGTTGAGAAAAGGATAATCAATACAGTCAAAGCTCCCCCGAAGGATAGGTATGTAGACTTGTTATCCTCATAACCGGCAAAAGCATCTGACTCCTTAATACCCACCATGACAATGAGGGGCTGATCTGTGATTTGTTCAAACGCATAGATTCTTTTGACACCGTCAAAAATTTTATCTGTCGTCTCAAAGCCTTGTGGGTTATTTAAAATATTTTCCGTTAACTTGATTTGGGGCACGGAGCCGTCATAGACCGACAATTTTCCGGTTTTAATCGTTCTGACAAAGCCGTCTCTATCCAGCAAGGCGATAAAGCCATCGCTGCCTAAATCTATCTTTTTATAGAAATTTAAAAAGTAGGTTGGATCAAAGGATACGACTGCTACCCCGTTAAAAGTGCCATCAGCTTTGTTAATTCTGCGCGTTAACTGAATAGACCAACGCTTGCTAACCCTGCCCAACACAGGCTTGCTGACAAATACGTGATATGGGTATATCTCTTTGTGAATCTTAAAGTGCTCTCGGTCTGAGAGATCAATCTTGTTCTTAGTCTGAATGTTCGTAAACGTGTACAAACCGTCCTTGTCGATCACACCGACTTGATTGAAATACTTCATGTCTAAAACGCCATTTTTAAAATAGTCGTTCAGCGTTTTAAAGTCAACAGCAGAGCGTTGCTCGTAGTTAAATTTAATGATCCTTAGCAACTCATCTGAAATGGTGATCGAGGACTCGGTGTGCTCCTTAAAGCTTCTAACGATATTTTGAAGCTCAGATCTGGAGGATTCATTGATTAGTTTGTGGTCGACTTCTAGTTTGAAATAGATAAACAGCCAAATGAGAACAATCAATACAAGCCCTACACAGCTCAATAAGGTGATGGTGACATTTCTTTTGACATAAATGAAGAAATACCCCGTCCACGCTTTAAGGCGAGGGGACAGTTTGAGGGCAGCTGCGAACTGCGAGGGGCTATGTTTTGGGTCAATCATCTACAAATCATCGGCCAGGTCATTTATGGATTATGAATCGAGGATAGGGGATAGGGGCTTTGAGCCGTCTGCAAAGCGCTAGCTCATACTAACGGTTAACGGTGCCTATTTTTTAAAGCCCGCTCTACCTCTCTCTTACCCTCTCGGTCTTTGATGGTATCCCTTTTATCATGCTCAGCCTTGCCTTTTGCCAAAGCTACCTCGCATTTCACCCGCCCATTTTTCCAGTGCAAATTCACCGGTACCAGGGTATACCCCTTTTGCTCCACCTTACCAATGAGTCGTCTGATCTCATCTTTGTGCATCAAAAGCTTCTTCGTTCTAGCGGCCTCAGGGTTGACGTGAGTGGAGGCTGTTTTTAAAGGGTTAATCAAACACCCAATCAAGTAAAGCTCTCCAGAGCGCACGACCACATAACCGTCGGTCAGTTGAACCTTGCCCTCTCTCACTGCCTTGATCTCCCAACCCTGAAGGACCATGCCAGCCTCAAACCGCTCCTCAAAGAAGTAGTTAAATTGGGCCTTTTTATTTTCGGCGATTCGGGCGGGTAGGGGTTTTTTAGGGGTTGCCATAGCTCTCGTTCAGTATCCCACAAAGGATATCTACAATCAGGGGGTCGCTTTTGGCGAACCTTCTATTGTATGAAAACTATTCACAAGTCTGTCATGATTTGGTTCAGCGCCCAAGAAATGTATTCTTTGGTCGCTGATGTGCCCAAATATCCTGAGTTTCTTCCCTGGTGCGAATCAGGTCAGATTGTCTCGACCCAAGAGGACGGGGTCACGGCAAAAATTGGAATGTCACTTGGTGGCTTTAAAAAAGCTTTTACAACCCGAAACAGACAAATCGAGGGGCAACAAATCAGGGTGGAGTTGGTGGACGGCCCATTCAAGCAGCTCGATGGGCTTTGGAACTTTGTCCCACTGGGTCAGGAGAGAGCTTGCAGGGTTGAATTAACCCTCAATTACGCGTTTGAGGGGATTTTTGGCAATTTAGTGGGGCCTATCTTTGACAAAATTGCAGACTCACTGGTTGATTCCTTTGTCAGTAGAGCTGAGAAAGTCTACAAATAGAAAGTTTATTTACTTAAGCAGCTGTGATTAAAGTACTCGTTTGCCACTCCCCGTCCCCGCGTCTAGTCCTTGAAGAGGAATTGGAGCTTCCCCCTGGATCCACCATCAAAGATGCTTTACAAGCCTTAACTGTCTTGGATGCAAGCCTTTTTTTGGATTCACAGGCCAATCACGCTGAATTAAGCACCCTAAAAGTTGGTTTCGCATCCTCAATTTGGTCTAAACCTGCACCGTTGAACCATGTACTTCGCGACCAAGACCGAATTGAGATAGTTCGCCCAATCAAAGTCGATCCCAAAGTGGCTAGGCGCGAGAGGTTTAAAAAACAAGGTTCTAAAGGAGCAGGACTTTTTGCCAAACAAAGGCCGGGAGCCAAGGCTGGCTATTAACTTTTAGGCCGCTTTTTGCTGAAAAAACCCCGCGAATCGCTACAATCGCTGATTTGGAGCAAACTTAAATGCGTCTTCTCGGCAATGCACTCACCTTTGATGATGTTCTTTTAGTGCCAGCTTACTCAGAAGTATTGCCTAAAGACACGTCTCTTAAGACCCAGTTCTCCAGGAACATCGCTCTGAACCTACCCCTGGTGTCCGCCGCCATGGATACAGTCACCGAGGCCAGACTCGCAATCGCCATTGCGCAAGAAGGCGGAATAGGCGTTATCCACAAAAACTTAACCCCTGAGCAACAAGCCTCTGAGGTCTCACGGGTTAAGCGCTACGAAAGCGGTGTCCTAAGAGATCCCGTCATTATTACGCCCAACCACACAGTGCGTGAGGTCATGGCGCTATCGGATCAGCTGAGCATTTCTGGCTTCCCTGTGTGTGAGAACGGCAAAGTGGTTGGCATAGTGACCGGTCGTGATCTTCGCTTTGAAACCCGCTTTGACGTGAAGGTGAGCGAGATCATGACGCCGAGGGAAAAACTAATCACAGTTCCCGAGTCCGCAACTGCTGAGCAGGCCAAAGCACTGCTGAACAAACACAAACTAGAGCGTTTATTGGTCATTAACGATGCCTTCGAACTCAAAGGGCTCATCACTGTCAAAGACATCACCAAACAAACCAGTTTCCCCAACGCTGCAAGGGACGTTTCTGGTCGTTTAAGAGTTGCTGCAGCTGTCGGTGTTGGGGAGGGGACAGAAGAGCGTGTCGAGCACCTGGTGAATGCCGGAGTTGATGCGATCGTAGTGGACACTGCTCACGGCCACAGTAAAGGTGTGATCGAGCGCGTGCGCTGGATCAAGGCCAAATACCCTCAGATTGATGTGATTGGGGGCAACATCGCAACGGGCGCTGCGGCGCTCGCTCTAGCCGAGGTCGGCGCAGACGCCGTCAAAGTAGGCATTGGCCCAGGATCGATTTGTACAACCCGGATCGTAGCCGGTGTAGGTGTACCTCAAATCACAGCCATTGACAACGTTGCACAGGCTCTAAGGGGCACTGGTGTACCTTTGATCGCTGACGGCGGAGTTCGCTTCAGTGGCGACTTGGCAAAAGCCATTGCTGCTGGCGCGTCCAGCGTGATGATGGGGGGTATGTTCGCAGGTACCGAAGAGGCGCCTGGCGAGGTGATCCTCTACCAGGGCCGCAGCTACAAGAGCTACAGGGGAATGGGTAGCATCGGTGCCATGCAACAGGGCAGCGCAGACAGGTATTTCCAAGAATCCTCAACTGGCAACCCCAATGCGGATAAATTAGTACCCGAGGGCATAGAAGGACGTGTCCCCTACAAAGGCTCAATGGTCAGCATCGCTTATCAGCTCGCGGGTGGACTGCGCGCGTCCATGGGTTACTGTGGTTGTGCATCCCTCACGGAATTGAGCACCAAGGCTGAATTTGTCCAAATTACAGCAGCGGGCATGCGCGAGAGTCACGTACACGACGTTCAAATCACCAAAGAAGCGCCTAATTACAGGGCTGATTAAACCGAACGAGGGCAGGGATATGAAGCCTCTCATCAGTTGAGAGTACCCAGCCGTATTGCTTTCTTTATGCCATTCTCTTTTTTGATCCATCAATAGAAAATTCAATGCAACACGACAAAATACTGATCTTAGATTTTGGTTCACAAGTCACGCAGCTCATTGCCCGTCGCGTACGTGAGTCTCACGTATACAGTGAGGTGCATTCCTGTGATGTGAGTGATGCGTGGATTCAAGAGTTTGCAGCGGACGGTAAATTAAAAGGCATTATTTTGTCGGGCTCACACGCAAGCGTCTACGAAGACAGTACCGACCAAGCTCCCGAGATCGTCTTCAAACTCGGCGTACCAGTGCTGGGTATTTGCTACGGTATGCAAACCATGGCCAAACAATTGGGTGGACGCGTTGAGAGCGGACACACGAGAGAGTTTGGATATGCAGAGGTGAGGGCGCACGGTCACACTGAGCTCTTCAAAGACATACAAGACTTTGCAACCCCTCAAGGTCACGGCATGCTCAAAGTTTGGATGAGTCACGGCGATAAGGTGACCGAGTTGCCCCCCGGATTCAAAGTGATGGCCAGTACACCGGGTTGTCCCATCGCTGGGATGGCAGATGAGTCAAGGCGTTTTTACGCAGTCCAGTTTCACCCTGAGGTAACCCACACAGTCCAGGGTGGCGCGATTTTAGAGCGCTTTGCACTTGGGATTTGCAAAGCCAAAGCTGACTGGGTGATGGGCAACTACATAGCCGAGGCCGTTGAGAAGATCAAAGCGCAGGTCGGTAGCGAGCGGGTAATCCTCGGGTTATCAGGGGGCGTAGACTCCTCAGTGGCTGCGGCCCTCATCCACCGCGCAATTGGGGACCAATTGACCTGTGTATTTGTGGACCACGGCCTTCTTCGCCTGAATGAGGGCGATATGGTCATGAACATGTTTGAGGGGCAACTTCACGCCAAGGTGATTCGTGTGGACGCAGTGGATCGGTTCATGGGTGAATTAGACGGGGTCAGTGATCCCGAGCAAAAAAGAAAAATTATTGGTCGTGAATTTGTAGAGGTTTTTAAAGCGCAGGCAACTCTACTCAAGCAGGGTGAAAAAGATCACCCAGGGGTGACCTTT
>CAJAYT010000096.1 GCA_903949285.1 uncultured Burkholderiales bacterium | reverse complement strand
TGCAAGCACACAAGGGCTCAGTGTCGTTCAAGTGGTGACGGACGTTACTAACACTGCGTCTATTCGAGTAATCGAAAAAAATGGTGGGACGCTTTTACACACCTTCACCAAACCAGAAATGTACGGCGCTGGACTAGCGAATAGGTATTTAATAAAAACTCCAATTCACAGATAATAGGAAACGAGCGGCAGACTGAAAACAAGTTTAAGGTAACTTTTTCGTGAACGTCATCAATGCAAAATAGATAATGCATAACGTGTTGGGTCATGCACTAACCACCTTAAAAAATTAGAAACTATATCGACCAGTCAAACTAAAATTACGTCCGAGATTGGGATAAACAGTTAATTGATATAGGGGATAGTAGCTAGATTTATAAATAGCTGTATCAGTGTAATTTTTATTAAACAAATTATTCACAGATCCAATAATTTGCCATTTACTTTCAGAGTAAATATAACTGATGTCATTTACTCCATATGCGGCTCTCTGGGCTTGAGTATTGGACATATCACCAGAGGCATAAGAGCTGCTTGAAAAGCGTGTTTGCCAGCTCACTCGATCCCTGGGACTCACTTGGTACTGAGCCCCAAGTATGCCCGTGGTATTTGATGTTCCAGGCACGGTTTTTCCTGAATACTGACCTGATGTAAATGATGATTCACTGTAATTGATAGTTGTATTTAAGTTAAGTTTTGAGGTGAATGCGTAGCGAGTAGTCGTTTCAATTCCTTGTCGTTTTGTGGGATCAAAGTTGACGTTATTAGAACCATCGAAACCAATTTCATTTCTTAGATGGCTCTCATAAAGCGCAAATTTTGATTTTAACTTTTCTGTTTGATTAATGAATCCAACTTCGTAATCATGAGAGGTTTGCGGATTAAGGTTATTGTTTTGCGAGAACGGAGCTTGCGCATTATCATCAAGATTTGCAAATCTAAAACTTGTACTGGCTCTTAGGTAAGCCTTTAAATTTTCTTGAAAAGACCGGTTGTACTGAGCCTCGAATGCAGTCGCCGAGCCGGAATTATTGAAACTCAAACTACTAGGATCACAATACCCAGGAGTACAACTTAAGATGTTGCCCCCGGTGTAATAGTTGGTGGCGGAATTTTGAGAGTAATTCTGTTTTCGACCACCAATAATGACAGTGTCCCTGCTGGTGACAGGAAGTTCAGATCTAAGGTAGATGCCGTAAGTTTTGAAAGATTGTGAGCCGTATGCACCGTCGTTTATATTGGTGCTGGTCCCGTTTAGGTTGTAGAGTGAACTATCACTATCAGTTTTATAAGATTGAGCTGATTTTTTATACTCTCTTATATCGTAACCAGCAATCAAATTTCCACCTTCTGCAATGAAATTCTCAAATTTCAGCCTTGGACTAAAGCTATTGGTATCACTACTTGAATTTATTTTCCCCCAAGCAATCGAGGATTGGCCAGGATTGACTGCAGGATCATAGCCGGAGTAAACGCTACTTGCGTCATAGCTATAGTCATAATCATTTGATTTTGTAGAGTGATTCAAATCAACTTTAAATTGAAGATTTTCTTTCAATCTGAACGTAGCAAATACAGTGAGACTAGTTGTGTTTACGAGTGCAGTTGATGAATAACCAGGTACTTCGCTGGTTTTGGGATTAGCGTTCAAATTCGATAATGGCAATGCGCCTGCAAGCTTATCTCTTTCTCTGCTAATAGTCGCCCTTAATCCAATGCTATCGCTCGCAGATAAATTGTCAATTGCAGAAAATCCTGCAGAACTCTCTGCGGCACCAGAGTTCTCGCGATAACCAGAATTATTACTTTGCCGGCCAAAGAAAGTGAGGTTAACGTCACCATTATTTAGCGAATGAAATACGCTTGATTGCAAGCCTGAATAACTACCAACTCCTGCATTAACTTCAGTAAAGTTGATTAAATTCGACTTAGACACAATGTTAATGGTTCCTCCTGTCGCTCCATCACCATATAAAACACTATTTCCACCACGAGTAATTTCAATGTGATCAATTGCAGCCAATGGAAGCAGTGAAGTTCTCGCCGATGCTTGTTCATTTGCGGATAAACGAATTCCGTCCAACAACACTAAAACATTGTTATCTGCTGCATCTCCAAAACCTCTAATATCAATTACGCCATTCGAGCTGCCATCCAAATTTTGTTTAACAGTGAGTCCACCAATTTTCTGAAGCACTTCAGAAACATTGTTCAGTCCGCTCTTTTTAATTTCAGTTTCGGTGATTATCTGCGTTTGCGGCAAGGATTTATCTACAGATTGTTCAAATCGAGTGGCATAGGTTGTAATGGGTTGCAATACCTCTATTGAATCTAATCCGATATTCTCTTGAGCTGAAAATGAGGTAGACGCGAGCAGGGATAGGTAAGCCAAGGAGATGGCTGGTTTTGTGAGAGACATTTAGATTACCAGAACAAATCAAACGCTCAGTTCCCACGTAAACGTTAGACAGTGACTACGATGAGCCTCTTTGTTAGCCGGTATCCGGGCTGACGAAACTGCTTTTGTCTCCTTCCCAGAACGCCGAGAGTTCCAGTGGATTAATGACAAAAACTGAGTTAGCAATAACTCGTTCGCTTACCGTTGCGGGGACAGCACAGGTTAGGTTCATTGCGTAGCAACTCCCCCGCCTGTTTCCCGTTGAACTGCATTGCTTGTAAAGCATTGCGAGCACTAACGGAAATATTGTATACCATCAGAACTTAATGAATTTGTCAGCACTTTTTGAATACAAAGATTGCCTGTACGTCCACAAATACTAATTCAAACAATCTGAGCTAACCTAACTTGTTTTTTTGGTTAAGATCAGTAAAGTTATCGATTCAAAGTATCATACTGTTGATGGTCAATATAACAATGAAACCAATATATTTTGCATTTCAAATATCCAGTGAAATTGCATGCCGCACAGTTACTTAGCCAAGGAGTAGCTGTGGCCCATGATTTATTGAAATTAATTCTTTTGTTAGAGGAATTCATAATCCCTAAAGAGTGCAAACCTAAATGATGAATTTATTTGTTAAATCATTATCTGAAAGTTCTTTCATAGCGATACTTCTAATTAGTACTTTACTTACCGGTTTTGCCTATGCTTATGAACTGACGGACGATAGGGGTGTCAGTGTTTCATTTGCTTCACCACCGACTCGTATTGTGAGCACATTGCCGTCATTGACAGAGGCTGTATGCGCAATGGGTCACTGCGGGAGCTTGGTGGGAGTGGATACTAATTCAAACTACCCCTCTGCGGTTAATTCTATTAAACATATTGGAGGTGGACTAACTCCAAATATCGAGTTAATCGTCTCACTCAAACCTGATCTAGTTTTAATGTCAAAGAACGAGCGAATCTCCCAAAGACTTGAGCAACTTGGTTTAAAGGTCTTCGTTTTAGAGAGCGTCCGCCATAGGGACGTTCTTAGAACTTTAGAAAAACTAGATGCCATTTTTAAAACCAATGACGCACAAAGAGTTTGGCTATCTGTGGAGAATGAAATTTCCAAGGCTGCTAACTCGGTTCCTGAGTCATCCAAGAACATACGAATTTACTTTGAAGTGTCAACTGGTCCCTACGCGGCTGGTTCAAACTCATTTATTGGGGAAACATTAACTCGCCTGGGCGTTGACAACATAGTTCCAACCAACCTTGGAGACTTTCCAAAGCTAAACCCTGAATTTGTGGTTAAAGCCGATCCTGATTTAATTGTTATTAGCGATAATAATCTGGTTGACCTGTTAAAGCGTCCTGGCTGGCAGGAAATGACAGCCATCCGTGAAAACCGGGTGTGTACTCTCACAAAAGAACAATCCGATACTGTTGTTCGCCCCGGTATCAGGATGGGCGAAGGCGCGCGCATTATTGCTCAGTGCATTACAAGTAAAGGAGTGCACCATTGAAGTCAGGCAAACACCTAGTACCACCTTTAGTCGTCAAGGGTACATCTAAGAGCACTTTAGCATTGATTCTTGCTTCGTTTGCTTTTGCTGGGTTGGCCCTAGGAGCAGGAATTGGAAGCACTGGTTTTGAGAGTTTGTTCAACGCAGTGAATGACCCTATTGCATTGCAAATTATTATGGATATTCGCCTACCGAGAACACTTGGGGCTTGGCTTGCGGGATTACTCCTTGGTTTGTCTGGAGCTTTGGCTCAGGGACTTTTTAGAAACCCACTTGCAGACCCCTATTTGCTTGGCAGTGCCTCCGGAGCATCTTTGGGCGTTGCAGCTACGTTATTGCTCTTTGGTGCCGGGGCAGATGTATCATCATTTGTATTCAAATTGGGGCTTAGTGGAGCAGCGTTCCTAGGCGCAATCCTAGCGGTCAGCTTGACACTAATGCTCTCTCGCGGTGTTCAGCATACGATGCGACTTTTGTTGGCAGGAATTATTGTCAGTGTTGTATTGGGTGCTTTGACCTCACTCTCAACACTGCTTGAACCTCAAATTATTCAAACTATGCAGTCGTTCTTACTGGGAACGACTAGCTTTATGAATTGGAGCTCTGTTTTATTAATGGGGACCGTTTGGTCAATTTGTCTTGCTTTTACTTGGACTCTGAGTCGAGCGCTTGACGCCTTAAGCCTTGGCGAAGCTACCGCCATCAGCTTAGGACTTAACTTAGCCCCTGTACGGGCAGGTTTGATTGGCGCGCTTGCCTTGGCGATTGGCGCAGCAGTTGCACAGTCAGGACTCATTGCATTTGTGGGACTAGCTGCCCCACATTTGGTGCGATCCTTGGTCAAAGTAACGCACGGTTGGTTGATCCTACTATCAAGCCTCATGGGCGGCTTATTGCTCCTGACTGCAGATTTACTTGCCAGGTGGCTTAGTGCACCCGAGGAACTTCCTGTAGGCCTGTTTACGGCTGTTTTAGGAGGGATTTATCTCCTGAAACTCATGTACACGCGCAACATGAACCGGGAGTCCATATGACTCTCACAGCAATACGACTCAAGCATGTGAATGCGACGCTAGGTTCAAGGCCTGTTTTGCAGGATATCAATCTCGAATTTAAAAGCGGGCAGTGGACAAATATCATTGGCCCCAACGGTGCTGGTAAATCAACATTACTAAAAGTGCTGGCTGGATTAATCACGTTCAAAGGTCAGGTAGCGTTTCCAACACTCAAGGACTTTGAGTCTAAGGGCAAGAACAAAGCGCGCCATATAGCTTGGCTAGGTCAAAACGAAATAGGGGCAGATGACTTGAGCGTCTACGATGTTGCGATGCTTGGAAGAATTCCTCATCAAGGCTGGATAAATGCCCCTAGCGCACATGACACATACGCGGTAGAGAAGGCTTTAAAGAAAACCCAGGCCTGGGATTGGAGAATGCGTTCTTTGGCAGAGCTATCAGGAGGCGAGCGTCAACGGGCACTGCTAGCGCGCGCGATAGCCGTAGAGGCCGATATATTACTCATGGATGAGCCACTTGCAAACCTCGACCCCCCTCACCAAGCTGATTGGCTGGATATCGTTAAGTCCTTGATATCAGAGGGCAAAACCGTAATCAGTGTTCTTCATGAAGTATCAATGGCATTAATGGGAGATGAGATCATTTTGCTCAACTGTGGTCAAATTACACATCAAGGCCACTCATCTGATCCAAAAACGCACCGAGCGATTGAACAAGTTTTTGAACATAGAATTCAAATTGAACGTATTAAAGATCGATGGGTTTCCCTACCTAACCTGAATTCGGACCATTAAATGGAAATTAAAGCACCTCCAACTGAAAAACCCTACGAGCCCTCAACTGGCGAGCGAAGGGGTCTACTCATCATCAACACTGGAGATGGCAAGGGAAAAAGTACTGCCGCTTTTGGCCTTGCAATTAGGGCTCACGGTCGAGGAAAAAATGTAAAAATATATCAATTCATGAAGGTCCCTAGTGCTCGGTTTGGAGAACACAGAACCTTTGAAAAGCTAGGAATTCCAATTGAAGGATTGGGCGATGGGTTTAGTTGGAAGAGTCAAGATCTAGAGCACTCTGCGCAGCTTGCCAGAGACGGATGGCAAAGAGCAAAAAAAGTCATATCAAGCAACGAATTTTTTTTGGTGATTTTGGATGAAATTACCTATCCCCTTACCTTTGGTTGGCTAGACTTAAATGATGTATTACAGACTCTTCAAAATCGACCAAGGGAAGTTCATGTGGTATTAACGGGTCGAAATTGCCCAGCCGAAATCGTTAAAATTGCTGACACCGTCACTGAAATGAAGATGATTAAGCATGCGTTTGACGCAGGCATCCCGGCCCAACGCGGTATTGAGGACTAATTATTGAGAACTAATAACGGCGCAGTATTTACAGATACTTCCCCCATCCCTGGGACGCCCTTTTAAGAAGCACTATTAAGCGGACACCTGTTAGCTCTTAGATTAGGGTGCCTCATAATAAAAGGAGTTACCCTCCTCTAAAGCCCCCTCACCTCGGGTCAATTTAGGAGTTGAAGGAGTTGAAGGAGTTGGAGGTATTGCTGCCTTTGATGTTTTGAAAAGTTTAAAAACTAGCTCCTGACTCAAAATTATTCCCTTGATCCGCTTCAGATCGGCAATCTCACGCCGATTAACCAAGGTTGATAGAGTTTTACCACCAGTTCAACTTTGAGGGAACTGATCGTGTATTGGTTACCTATCTAGTCTTTGATTAAGTTTTAAATAATGAAATCCACTTTTGGCGCTGCGAGCCAATACACCGCTATTTCCTTGCTTATTTGCTCCATCGTTTGGAGTTGTGGTGGCTCGGGAGGCTCAGGTACGGCAAACACAGATAGTACGCAAACCAGCGAACCCATCGCTTTCTCAGCCTCTTACTCCAAGCCCGTCACCACCTACTCCCCTCCCACAAGGGGCAGCGGCTATGGAAGTACGCTCAGTCCTGGCGATCTAAAGGTTCACTACAACATGCCAACCCAGTTCACAGGCGCTGGACAGGCCATCGCCATAGTAGTAGCACCGGGCACTTCAAACCCTGCCAATGATCTTAATGCCTTTAGTCGTTATTACAACTTACCCCAGTGCACCGCCAATAATCCCTGTTTTACCCTGATTGATCTGTCAAACGGCGCCAAAGTCTCGCCAAGCAATGACTGGGCAGTGGAGATCGCCCTTGACACGCAGTGGGCGCACGCGATAGCACCAGGGGCACAAATTATTTTGATCCAGTCCAAAAGCACCAGCATGTCGGACCTCATGGCCGCAGTGCGCTTAGCAGTAACTCAAAAAAATGTAGTGGCTGTATCGATGAGCTGGGGAGCAACGGAATTTAGCAACGAGACAAGCACAGCATACGATGGTTTTTTCGCACAGTACCCCAATATTGCCTTCATCGCTCCTGCAGGTGACAACGGAAATAACGGACATAACCAGATTTATCCGGCCGCGTCCCCCTATGTAACAGCTGTGGGAGGAACCTCCATTCACAGCCTAAACTTACCCATCACCAGCACAACTGAGACAGCCTGGTCGTTGGGCGGTGGTGGTCCAAGCATCTACGAAACCATGCCAGCTTATCAATCCAATTATTTGATAGCCTCAAAAGACCTCGCGGTCTTGGGCGCTAATGGCCACAGGCGGGGTATCCCTGATGTTGCTTATAACGCCGACCCTAACATGAGTCCACTAGCTGTGAATATCAAAGGACTATGGTACGGAGTTGGCGGAACCAGTGAAGGCGTTCCACAATGGGCGGGAATCATAGCGAACTTTGCGCAGTACCTTCAAACCAAAGGCACGACTCTTGCAAAAACCATAACCCCTTTTCACGGGCTCAACGGGGTTTTGTACCAGACCAAATTAGACCAGGCCAACTCACTGAGCTTCTTTGATGTCACCTCAGGATCTGACAATACAGGGACCGGAGCATGTATTTTATGTTCGGCATCTACCGGCTACGATGATGTAAGTGGCTTGGGAGTACCCAATGTTGGTATCTTGTTTGGTCACTTTTAAATGCCCATTAGTGAAAAGAAGCAAGTAAATTGCTGCGTGCACTGGACTCATTATTTACAAAGGCCTAGTGATTAACTCTTTTGCAACGCTCAATGTCACAGGCCGTTGGCAAGGCTGAGCGGTATTCAATGACCTTAGAGAACTCTGCACGATCTCGGATGGTACATAAATCACCCGAATTACTTTTATAGTACGAGAGCACATCAACGCAACGTTTGGAATGTGCCACGAGTCCATAGAAGTGTCCCATCTCGTGAGAAAGAGTCATTTGCAGGGTATAGGATGAATCGTAGGTAGGCCTCATTTCTCTTAGTGTTTTAAAAACACTGGGAGAGAGATAGAGCCTACGCTGAGAGATATCAGACGCACCTATGTTTCCTTGGCTCTTCGCGTCGTTCCAACTGATTACGATTTCATTATTCAACAAGTAATGCGGTTGATTACCGATGCTCGTTTGAGCAGAGATTCCGCAAGCTGACCATATGTTGGCGGCTTGCTGTATCAAGTCAGTTACTAAGTTCTCGCTAAACCAAGGCGGTGCACCTGTTGGGTTATATAGAAAATTTATGCTGGTATAGGGAACTGCTTTATCGACTCCATCGGTCCAAGTAGAAATCTCACCTACGGCACACTCTTTAATTTCTGCGGCCCGGCTCAAATCAAGAGCCAATAATGGCTTTACAAAAACAGTCAGGCCAAAGAGTATCAGCGCACACCAGTGACAAATAAACTGAATGAGACATTTTCCAAACATCACAAACCATTTTTTAGAAATTGAATAGTTCATGAACTTCTCCAGCGAACACTGAACAACTATTAAAGATTCTTACCGAATCTTATCTTAACCAAAAATATTGCCAGTCAACTCAGGCTGACCTCCACCCCAATGGTAAATTTAACTTTGAATGGCTTCCCTTAGCGTATGTATAAATAGATGCAGGCACATGGTGCAGACAATAGGTAAGAGGCTTTCCTTTGAATTCACGGGTCCTATCGGCGAAAAATGGCTGGGAAGAGTCTGCTGGCAACGAAAGACTGGCGGGCAAAAAAAACGGTTTGCAAGAATTTAATCATGCAAACCGTTTTTTGAGAGCTAAGGAGAAAAAACTCTTTGGCTTTCAATACTCTAGTAACTCAACCACCTCTCATATCCCAAAGATTAAACCGCAGATACGCAGGGGTAGTGGAGGTTACTGAATTAGCCCGTTTAGATTAACCTTTTTTAGCATAAGCTGAGCACCAACCCTTGGCAGAGACCTGCTTACCTGCGTATAAAGGACATCCACCTGCAGCAGCACCTGCCGCGCCTTGGAATAAAGCACAGTTTGAGCATGCTTGGCCAGCGGCAAATTTAGGGAACTTAGCTTTGTCAACTTTGGAAGCATCAGCCTTGTAACCAAGAGCTGAGGCTTGTGGATCATTCTCAGCAACCATAGCCTGCGCCTGCGCGCCTGCAGCTGCAACAACTGCTGCAGTGGCTACTACGGATTGAAGCATAAATACACGACGGTTGGATTTAAAAGAAGAAATGTTGTTTGAGTTCATGGTGGTTTTTTATTTTAAAAAAATACAAATGATAGGTACCGGTGTGAATTCTACATCCGTGTTAGAGCATCACTAGGGTTTACCTTTGATAAACCCCCAGTTTCAAAAAACAATACTAAGGTATTACTATTAATGACTTCTAATTGTCCCCGATATTACTCATTGGTAACACCCCATGCAGGAGCCGTTCGGGCGCTAAGGGACCAACCTGTGGGTTGCGTGCAGTAATTCAGCAAATTGAAATAGAGCCTGTCAGAGGCGGATAGGGGCATCATTTTTTGTAAGTATTCACGCATAAAGACTTGTTCAGAGGCCCGCTCGCAACCGTATCCTAAACCCCTGGTATTGGTAGATGCGAAAACGACCATACCCGAATCTTGAATCGCTCTCAACTTACCACCCATAAAAGAGAGCGCACAGGCACCCTTGCAAACCTGACCCTGAGTGACCACTGTTTCAATGTTGTAGCTTCTCAGTAACTCGCCTAGAGCGACCCCATCTTTGTTTACACCAACGGAGGAATTGAGATAAACAAATGGGTATAGCATTCGACCCGAGCGGGTCTGGCATCCTTGGGCCTGAGTCAAAATAATTCGAAAGGCCTCGACAGCGTCCTTATTGATGGATCCATCAAACTCTATGTAATCAATAAAACCGGAGGCACACTCTGCGTAACTCAGTGAGAATAGTTTAATTTGAAAAGCAGCCCTCTCCGTCTCTGTTTGCGGAGTTACTTTGTAATCTGGGAGGCCAAAATCGGATCCCATAATGGTGTGCTTGGGAACAGGAAACTCAATAGCACAACCGCTCAGCAAGAGCGCCCAAAGCAACCCAGTGATTAGTCGGGAGAGTCTCAAATAATGTGTGTTTTGACTATCAGAAAACATGGGAGTTTAGCTTAAGATGCCGGGGTTTAAATTTAACATAACTTTGTGTGAAACAAAAGCGATTTAATTTTTGCGCTCGTACCGGCCTCCTAATGCTCGCGTGCCAAGCTCTTTGGGCTTCCTAACGGCGATCTTAAGAGCCAAAACTCATAGGCTTATTGATGCCGCCCAAAAGAAAATAGGGAATACACCAAACTCCCCTATAGTGGCCCTGGATTTGATCCATTCAGGCCTAAAACAATATACTAGCGATGAAGAGGGCTTTAAAAGAGCCACGAAAGAGTCTCTTTTGCTCCAAAATACCCTATAGCCAACTTTTTGCAGTTAAAAATGTCCCACAGCCCAAACAACGAAACTACTCCTTTGCGATTTTGGCGTAAAGATCAGATCGTTCATCTAACTGATGTTCCCGTTTCCAGAACGCTTTTACAAACTATCAGGGAAGATTTGAAATGCACGGGAACCAAAGAAGGTTGCGGTGAGGGCGATTGCGGTGCCTGCACCGTAGTGATAGCGGAAGTTGAAAATAATGAGCTTCACTTTAGAGCGGTCAACAGCTGTATCAGACTTGCCCACTCGGTCAACTCCCTTGCTGTTTGGAGTGTTGAGGATTTGGTGGCACAGGACGGCTCGCTACATCCGGTACAAAATGCCATGCTTCATGCCCATGCCTCGCAGTGCGGATTTTGTACACCTGGGTTTGTGATGAGCCTTTTTGCCATGTATCAGAATTACACAGTCAAAGGCAAAGCCATCGATAGACAACTGGCTCAAACTGAACTTGCGGGCAACCTTTGTCGTTGCACGGGCTACAGACCCATACTTGACGCAGCGATGAATCTATCCAATTTTGAGTGTCACCCGTCGCTTGAAGTCAATCATCAAATTGTGAGACAAAAATTAGAAGCTTTGGCCAAATTAACCGCTGAGGAATCACGCCAAAATAGTTCTCCAAGGCTTAATAGTGCAAAGAATTTGAAAGCCACAAAACTGACAACAAACGCCGCTTACCTACAACCCCAGTCCTTGCATGAGCTTTTGCAGGTACGACAAAAATCCCCACTTTCGCAACTTGTTGCGGGTGCGACGGACGTAGGACTATGGATTACAAAGCATTTCAAAACTTTTGATTCAATCATTGATCTCACACAAGTCCAAGAGCTTCGCCGGGTTGAGGAATACCCGCACCACATCGCTATTGGGGCGGGGGTGAAGGTTGAACAGGCATTTAGCGCACTGCTTAAAGACCGCCCCCAATTGAGCACGTTTGCGGAGCGTTTCGCGGGCTTGCCCATCAGAAACTCCGCTACCCTAGGGGGTAATATCGGCAACGGCTCCCCTATTGGGGATAGCATGCCAATGCTAATTGCACTGGGTTCCAGCGTTGTTTTGATGCGAATGGAAAAGGGTCAAATCCGTCACCGCGAAGTTATGTTGGAGGACTTTTACACTGGCTACAGAACCAGCATCCTAAAACCAACGGAGGTCATTTGTTGGATAAAAGTTCCTAAGCCTCAAAGCAATGAGGTATTTAGAGCCTACAAAATCTCCAAACGATTTGATGATGATATTTCAGCAGTTTGTTTGTGTATCAATCTATCAGTGTCAAATGGGACGATTACCTTTGCAAGTATTGGCGCAGGGGGTGTTGCAGCAACACCGTCCAAAGCCCGTATGACGGAAAAAGCACTCACAGGGCAGGCGTTTAATATGCATTCTTTCAAAAAGGCTCAAATAGTTTTAGCAGATGAGTTTAAACCCTTATCCGATATGCGAGCAAGTGCAGCATACAGAAAGCACATTCTGGAGAGCCTTATACAGCGATTTGCAATTGAGACGCTTTACCCAGAAACCTCAGGTCAAGCCTTGCACCCTTCAAATGAAGCTACACCCTTTTGGATTGATTTGGCAAATGTCAATGCCAGCTCAATTGAGTTGCACACACCCATTCATCCATAACGCCGTGTGCTGAATGAGAATAGCCCAACTCCGTAATCTAAGCCCCTTCATATCCATTCATCAATTAGCCCCTCACAGGCGCTAGTACCAAAGTTATGTCCACCACTACCAATCTATCTCAGACCAGTGCAATGGGTAAATCTCACTTTCATGAAAGCGCGCGAGCCCAAGTCAGTGGCAGCGCAATCTACGTTGACGATATTACCGAGATCAAAGGAACCCTTTACGCGGCTCCTATCATGAGTAAGGTGGCAAATGGTCGAATTAAAAGTATAAATACCGAATCAGCTCTTAGCTCAATCGGCGTCTTTGGAGTCGTCACCGCTGCCGATATAAAGGGCGATAAATTGTTGGCCAACTTTGCCCACGATGAGCCTATATTTGCTGTTGATGAAGTGCGCCATGTGGGACAAGTCATTGGACTTGTCGTAGCAGACTCTGTGATGCACGCCAGGTGTGCAGCCCAAAAAGTTGTGTGCGACATTGAAGAACAAACACCGGTACTCACCATACAAGAAGCTATTGCGTTAAAAAGCTTTGTGCTCCCCCCAGTGCATGTGAAACGAGGTGAGCCGTTTGAGGCAATAAAACAATCAGAACACACGCTCAGCGGAAAATTAGAGGTCGGCGGACAAGAGCACTTTTACTTAGAAGGTCAAATTGCATATGCAATTCCCTTAGAGCAGTCCCAGTGGTTGATTCACTCAAGTACACAGCACCCCGGTGAAGTTCAGCACTGGGTAGCGCACGCACTCGGTATCGATTTGAATGCTGTGAGAGTGGAGTGCAAAAGGATGGGAGGTGGTTTCGGGGGGAAGGAAACCCAGGGGGGCCACCTCGCGGTATGGGCTACTCTTGCCGCCAACAAATTCAAGCGTCCCGTCAAAATGAGGCTTGACCGAGATGAGGATTTCCTCATCACCGGCAAGCGCCATCCTTTTTACTATGAATACACAGTTGGCTTCAATGAGGCCGGATTGATGAAGGGTCTTGAATTGATGCTCGCGTCTAACTGTGGCTTCAGTGCTGACCTGTCTGGTCCAGTTGCAGACCGCGCAGTCTTTCATGCCGACAACGCTTATTTTCTAGAAAATGTAAATATCACCTCCTACCGTTGCAAAACCAATACCCAAAGTCACACTGCCTTCAGAGGATTTGGTGGCCCACAAGGCATGATCGTGATTGAGCACATCATGGGTGAGATTGCACGGGAATTGGAATTAGACCCGCTTGCGGTCAGGATGATTAATCTCTATCAGCCTAGCACCGCAGGCAAGCGCTGCGTAACGCATTACCAAATGACCGTTGAGGATAATATCCTTGAGCCCTTGATCAATAAGCTGGTAACAAGCTCCAATTACCTGCGGCGCAGAGAAGAGATTGCACAGTGGAACGCCGTGAATGCGTTCATAAAACGCGGCATTGCCCTCACCCCTGTTAAGTTTGGAATATCCTTTACAGCGACCTTATTCAATCAAGCTGGCGCGTTGGTGAACGTCTACACAGACGGCAGTGTACAAGTCAATCACGGCGGAACTGAAATGGGTCAAGGCCTGCACACGAAAGTTGCTCAAATAGTAGCTGGCGAACTGGGCATTGATTTAGATCAGATTCGCGTAACAGCTACGGATACAAGCAAAATACCCAATGCTTCTGCCACAGCTGCATCCTCGGGTTTTGATTTAAACGGTCGAGCTGCGCAGTACGCAGCGCGTCAAATCAAAAACAATCTAGCAGCTTTTGTTAGCGGCTTGGACCAATGCGGAGCAGGAGCAGTGGTATTTGAGGACTCGCTCATCAAAACTCCCCGTACCAATCGCCCCTTCAAGGAGGTCGTTCAACTAGCCTATGCAAACCGGATTCAACTTTGGAGCGATGGCTTTTACAGAACTCCAAAAATTCATTATGACAAGACAACTTTAACTGGCAGGCCTTTTTACTATTTCACGTACGGCGCTGCTTGCACAGAGGTTGCAGTGGACACATTAACAGGCGAGAGCCGTGTGATTGCAGTTGATATTTTGCAAGATGTGGGCAAAAGCATCAATCCCGCGATCGACTTAGGACAGATTGAAGGAGGATTCATCCAGGGTATGGGTTGGTTGACAAACGAGGAGCTTGTCTGGAACGCACAGGGTAAGTTGACCACCCATGCCCCCAGTACCTACAAGATTCCAACAACGGGTGACACACCTAAACATTTCGTCGTGGATCTTTGGCAAGAACCGAATTTAGAGGACAACGTGTTTGGCAGCAAGGCTGTTGGAGAGCCACCGTTTATGCTTGCTATTAGCGTTTTTGAGGCCTTGAAAGAGGCTGTAAGCGCTGGACTTGAGGACAAGATGCTTGAGAAAAAAAGAATTGAGCTCGCAGCACCCGCAACGCCAGAGCGTATTTTGCGCGCGATGCGTGCTATTTGAGATTCAACCGCATTTAAAAATACCATCACTATTACCAGCGCTACGCTAATTGTCAGGTTCAACTGTCTAGCTTGGATTCCTACTCATCATGGACTCATCATGGATTCACCTGTTCATATGCAGTTGAAACTTAGGCGGCGCTTCATCTAGACACTCAAAAAGGATTAATTAGTAATGGATTTCAAGCTTAAGGCATTAAATTTAACCATTGAATGAACGCCCTATTCAAAGATCATCCAAATTGCATGAAGTGGTAAGAGCCAAATTCGCCCCGTTGCACAAGCGTAAATTGGTGAAACTCAATCGCCCTTGACTTAGATCAAACCTAACCCAGTCTAGATCTGTAAAGTAAGACTTACATTAAGAGTTAGGTCAGGGAGATCATCCCTTTGGAGATAAGTTCATGCACCAATCACTACAAATTATTAGACAAGAACATGCCTCGCTCTCAGCAATGTTGCAATCCATGAGCTTGATGGTCAAGCGGGGCCCAGAGGATAACGAGGAATTATTTTTCAAAGTCCTGAGGGCTATGATGTTCTATATTGATGAATTTCCCGAAAAGCAACACCACCCCAAGGAATCAACTCTACTGTTCCCATTTGTAAGAGAGCGCTCACCCCAGATCAAGGATTTGATTGATAAGTTAGAAATTGACCACAAATACGGCGAATACAAAATTAGAGAACTTGAGCACCTACTCATAGCTTGGGAAATGCTGGGCGATAAGAAGAGGGATGAATTCAACCACTTCTCAAATCAGTATATTAATTTTTACATGCAACACATGCAACTTGAAGAGAACCTTATCCTTCCGGAGGCATTAAAAGTCCTCAGCGAAAAAGAATGGGCGATATTGGATGAGGAATTTTCACTCAATTTTGATCTACTAGGACACGACTCTCCCAGAAAATCCGAATACGATCAATTGTTTACATATATCACTCAGATCACTCCAGCCCCTATTGGCTTTGGAAATTCTTGATCTAAAGTTTGAAAAGAGTTACTACAGCATGAAAAACGAGAGCTCTAGCGTTTACTGCCCACAAATTCAGAAGTACGTTCATACCGCGCAAAGCTTTGAAGAATGCATCGTACAGGGGGCTTGTTACGAGGAAAATTCTTGTCCATACATAGACCAATTTACCCCCATGAACAAGGCCTCCGTAGACAATTTAAAATATTTAATGGCGCGAATCAATAAAACTTCGTGAGAGAATAAGACTTAATAAATTAAGATCCCTGTTCCTTGAGACAAAGGTGAGCTATGACCACTTTCAACATAAAAATTAGCGGCAAAGAATCCCATAAAACCACATCATCCATCGCCAAGATCCTAAGGGCTTTGGATGCGCGTTATTTCAAGGGAGACCCCGAATCCTCACTTACTTTAGTTGAATACATAGACAGAGGTAACTGGGTTACTCATAACACCTTGCTAAGCGATCAATCCAGTAGTTGTTTACTGATGAGTGTCTTCTTGGCAGATAGCAACACAATAAACGAGACCGACAAGACTGAGTTTATTAAAGAGACTTTCTTACAATTCAACCATTTACTGGGTGATTTGCACAAAAACAGCTACATCACCATTCAACAGTACAACGCAAGTTCTTACGGCAAGAATTCCAAACAAATTCAACAGTTCTAACGTTTTACAAATGCTTTGAGGTTGCGTTCGCCTCCCCCACTTTGTCTAGGCAGTGAGTCGAATCGCCTCTTGCGCCGCCACCCTACCCTCATCGGTTGGAACAACCCAGATCTGTACCGCGCTCTTGGGCTGACTTATTAATAAAGCCTGATCTTGTGTTGCAAGTTGATTCAGTTTTTCATCAATCACGACCCCAAGCCAAGCCAGCTGTTGACAAACGTCACGCCTTAAAACGCTATCATGCTCGCCAATCCCGCCGGAGAAGCAAATAAGATCAATACCGCCCAATACGGCGCACAAAGCACCCACCTCCTTAACGACACGGTGAGTGAATAGCTGTAGCGCAAATACCGCATTAGGGTCTTGACTTGCTCTCAAAGTTCGGACATCTGCACTTTGACCCGAGACCCCACACAAGCCGCTCCTCTTGTACAAAGAAGTCTCTATTTCTCTAGCACTCCAGCCCTGATCCATTAAATACAAGAGAACACCTGGATCTACAGATCCACTTCTTGTGCCCATCATGAGTCCATCAAGAGCAGAAAATCCCATCGTCGTAGCTACACTTTTGCCTGCATTTGTTGCACAAAGGCTGGCACCGTTACCCAGATGCGCCAAAATTGCCTTACCTTTGGATTTACCCGTTAATTCACTCAACTTTTGGCTGATGTATTGATAGGACAGGCCGTGAAAGCCGTACCGTTTTATTCCCGCATCCGTTAATTTTTGCTCAATGGCGAAGGTTGTTTCCAATTTTCCAAGCGTCGTATGAAAACTCGTGTCAAAACAGGCCACTTGTGTCGTATTTGGGAAGGAACGAACAAAGGACTGAATACCTGCAATGTTATGAGGCTGATGAAGTGGGGCCAGTGGGTTTAAAGTACTTAACTGTGCTAGCACCTCAGGGGTTACTACCACACTAGATTTGTACAGGGATCCACCGTGCACGACTCTGTGTGAGATTGCACTCAACGATCTTTTTACATTAACCTGCTGACCCAGACTCTCATCTATCAAGCCCTTGAGCACTTTGATTGCTTCATCAAAGGGGTCAGTCCCCATATTCAATGCAATTTCAAGGGATTGAGCTTTCGCGCCTTGATGGCTATATTTGAGCATTGCCACTCTCGGATGAGTAAGGGATAAGTCAAGGGTTCCGTCCCAAGCTTCTAGGCGCTCAAATTGTCCTATCAACAAGGGTTCGCCAAGAAGCTTTGTGTCGAGCGGATAAAGTGCAAACTTCAGGCTTGAAGAGCCTGCATTGACAGATAAAACAGCCATAGTTTAAGATCAATGAATCAATTAAAGGGGGTGCTTACGGTAATGATGGGCACACAGCTTAGCCAAGAGCGCTGAAGCGGCCCTGGTATTTGCGCTATCAGCTCTACTCGTCAAAGCAATAGGTACACGTGAACCCAATACAATGCCGCACGCTGTCGCGCCCCCTAAATACTCGAGTTGCTTAGCCATCATGTTGCCCGATTCCAAATCTGGTGCAAGCAATATATCAGCCTGACCAGCTACAGATGACTGGATGTGCTTGATTTGCAAGGCATGAGGTGAGACCGCATTATCAAATGCAAGGGGACCATCTAATATCGCACCCGTTATTTGTCCTCTGTCAGCCATCTTACACAGTGCGGCCGCATCTAAAGTAGAGGGCATCCCCATATTTACTGTTTCAACTGCTGCCAAAATTGCAACGCGCGGTAGTGCTCCGCCTAATATTTCACACAGAGATATGGCATTTTGAATGATATCTTTTTTCTCCATTAGGTTGGGTGCAATGTTCAACGCCGCATCGGTGATGAATAAGGGCTTTGAGTACATGGGCACATCAAACCTAAAAACATGGGACATCCGCCTAGATGTTCGAAGTTTTGTTTGAGCTAACACAGCATGAATGACCTCGTCCGTGTGAAGACTCCCCTTCATCAAGCACTCCACCACACCACTTGCCGCCATTTCTGCGGCCAATGCAGCTGAAGCATGACTGTGGGGGGTATCCTTGAACTGAACACCCTCTAAGTTAATCCCGAATTGCTCAGCAAGTTCTTGCACTCGCTTTTGCGGACCCACCAGAACCGCTTTTATCAAACCAGCCCGGTGGGAGTCAATCGCGCCCCTTAGCGAGTCCTCATCACAGGGATGAACGACAGCACAACTAACTGGATCCAATGCCGCCCCCAAGCTAAGGAGCTCTTTATGCCTAGCCTCAGGGTTGAAGAGGGTAATGTGCGAGGCCTGAACTCTTGGCATCTTGAGAGCTTGGGTGGGCGCCAAAACTTTTGCAACCCCTGACATCACCTTAGCTCCCTCTTGGTTGACAATCAAGCAGTCTAGGTCAATGATCTTTTTGGCATCGTTTTTGATACTGCAAGTAACGCTCACCGTCACAGTATCCCCAATACGTATGGGACGGGAGAAATGAAGCTGTTGCTCCAAGTAGATCGTGCCTGGACCGGGAAAGGTAGTCCCCAAAACACTGGAGATCAGGGCCCCACCCCACATTCCGTGTGCAATAACACCGTGAAAAATGGACGCACCCGCAAACGCAGGGTCCAAATGGGCTGGATTTGTATCTCCAGAAACAGCCGCAAATGCTTGAATATCTTCTAAAGTTAAAGTGCGTACGACCTTTGCAGTATCTCCAATTTGGATCTGATCATAGGTATAGCTATTCATCCATTGGGGGTCAATCTTGATCTCAGTTTGCATATGATTCTTACTTCTTCGGTTGAAAATTGGATATTTGCACCAGGATGTGAACGTGGTATCCACAAATGTGTTCTGCCTCGGCACTCCCAGATCGATCTCGGCGCAAAGGGATGCCTTGATGGAGCTTGACCTAGCACTGGTCCAAACTGATAGTCAGATCATTGGCTCAGCCGAAAATGATTGATTTTTGCACTACTTTGCACCCAAAGACCATCATCTCGCAGGATGTATTAATTCTAGTCGGGAGTTAAATGCTAGGACGAATAAACGAGGGCATATTAGCTTGATCCAAGTCAAAAAAATCCATACTAGAGTACAGTCGAGACGTGAGGGTAAATTCTCGTTTCAAAATCATGACTATTTAAGAGGAGTTTTTAGATGAAAGCCATTTGGAGAGATACAGTCATTGCAGAAAGCCAGAAGACCATACTTTTGGAGGGGAATCATTATTTCCCCCCCGAGTCCTTGGTTCAGGAATACTTCGCCTTCAGTAATCATAAATCAACTTGCCCCTGGAAAGGGCAGGCCAGTTATAAATCTTTAAGTATCAACGGCGAGATGCTGGCTGACGCTGCATGGTTTTATCCAGACCCAAAACCAGAGGCAAATGAAATTAAGGGATATATTGCATTTTGGAAGGACGTAAAGATTAAAGAGTGAGGCAACCGGGTCGATACACAAAATGCAGGCTTTAAATCCACTCAAATAACTCCCGCAGAGCTTTGAGTTTGGATTGCACTCATAAAAAGAATTAATTTGTATCATGAAATCAGTCGTTGTAATGAACCCAAAGGGAGGTGTTGGCAAATCCACTTTGTCCACCAACATTGCGGGGTATTTTGCGACTTGTAAACACCAAGTTCTGCTTGGGGACACGGATATACAGCAATCCGCCAAAAGATGGCTATCCAACCGTCCATCTTCACTCCCGGCCATCCAAACTTGGGATTACCCGGCGGACTTAGTTATTACGGCAAAACCTCCCGCCAGCACGACTCACTTGGTCATTGATACAGCCGCCAGCGTTTCGGGCTGGAGACTTGACAAGCTTATAGAGCGAGCAGACAAAATTCTCGTACCCCTTCAACCTAACTTCTTCGATATACAAGCGACTTACGAGTTCATACAGTTTCTTAAAAGTAAGCAACCCAAAGACCAACAAAAAGTCCAAGTAGTTGCTATGCGAGTTAATCCCAGGACCAAGGCTTGGCATCATCTGATGGATTTTGCGGAGAAGATGAACATTTTTCTACTCACCTATATCAGGGACACACAAAATTACAGTCGATTCTCTAGCCAGGGAACAACTCTATTTGATGTTGATGCAGCAGCATTTCCAAGTGATTACGAACAATGGGGGCCACTTTGCGAGTGGCTGGACAACTAGAATTGAGCTTCATTTGATGCCAAAAACAGCTAGACCGACACAAATCAAACTAGGATTGCTATGCATTTTGATTAAACTTTATCGAAATGCACCCCGCAGGCTTCATCCAAACCAAATCCTTGTTGCTAAAATAGCCCGCGCGTACTCTTAAACCTTAAACGCCGGTGTTTGTTCACTCGCGATTTAACTTAAGTCTTCTTTCGTAACCATCAATACTTTTATGAAAATTAGTTCAACTGCAATTTTAAAAATCGTCTCTGGATTTGCTATAGTCCTCGCCATTGCGTTTGCAGGAGGAGCTTACTTCTTTTTCCATCAGTCCCTCCAAGCTCAGTCCGCTTTGACACAGCAAACAGAGGAACTCGAGAGCGCTAGCGCCAAAATAAAGGAGCTAGAGGCAAAAACAAAAGAACTTGAAAGCAAAAATGAGGAGGCAACTGCTTCGATTGAAAAGTTCTCGCAGTCCAATAAGGAACTCGCAACCCAACTCGATGAGCTCAATAAGGAAGTAGCCGCATACGAAGCTTTGCAAAAAAAGCCAAAGCCAAAGGCTAAAGCTAAGAACTAGTTACCAGGACATTTTCAGAGAATTCAATCGAAACTCAGTTTTCTCTGGATGCCAGCCCTTTGAGACCATACACGACTCAAAGGGACTTACATACTGCAAAGACTTAGGGGTATTAAGTTCGTTGGGTTTATCCAGGTCCCCGTTCTTATTTATCGCATTTAGCTCTTCTTCTTTGCATTGAGCGCTATCTACTTCGTAGTTTCCAGACTCCTTGACATAATTGGTACGAGTTGCACAACCCGATATATTGATTACGAGCACAAGTCCCAAAAAGACTGCTGCGCTAGATGGATATCTTGGTAGATTTTTTGACATGTGAATAAAGTAGTTGTGAACCTAAATCCAAGTATATCCCTTGGCAACCCATGACAAGACAAAATTCAACCAATCAGACCCTAATGCTCAAGTAAAACCTACATGAAACGCTCGGCAAGATCCAACGCACCGCCGAGCGCCAAAGGAATTGGTTTCAAGTCTTTAGTCATTCGGTATTCTCCCCTGTGATGGTTGTGAATCAGAGCTCTGCCCCCCCCCCACCCTTGAAGCAACACCCCCCAACTCCTCAGTTTTGCTGAATTGGCTAAGATTTCAATCAGGTGAGCTCACCACGGCTAGCAATTACTGCAACAGTACAAATACAGTAAAAATTAGATGTCCTTGGAGTTTTAAGCGCGCGCAATGGCTGCTCGAATTCTCTCAATGGTCTCGGGCATGGGTGCGTTCAGCGAGACCTCTAACCCAAGACTTCGTCCTATAGCGTTCACCCTTGCAGCGTTCAAAGGAATGCCGCCTTTGTCGATAGCCTGGATCAACGAGCAAGCTCGTTCCAAGTCAGTTGGGTCCTGTCTTTTCTTAAAGAATATTTTAAACAAAGGGTAAATCAGTAGCTTTAACATTAAACATTTTGACATACAGCCCCTATCTTTCTTAGTTTTCTTTTGAAATTCTTATCTAGGGGACTTTTTCTATTGACGCTCCATAAGACTTATCTTAGCCTCAGGGATGTTCTGTAATGTTTAACCACCTTAGCTGAAAATTCGAATTATTTTATGAAAATCATCCAAAGCATATCCGCTGAAGAACCTAATCTACACCGCACTTTGATCAATTGGCTTGGGATCAAAAGCCTTCTTGGACTTACAGTAATCCTATTAAGTTCGATCCTAGCGCCCACCTCTTCCCATGCTCAAAACACTTCAAATACGGGCTCATGGCCTGCCAAACCAATTCGCTGGATCATCCCCTATCCACCTGGTGGAATCACAGATAGCGCAACGCGTATGGTCTTACAAAAGGTTCAGACCGATACAGGCTGGAACTTTATTATTGACAACAAGCCAGGTGCAAACTCGATACTAGGTGCTGATATTGCCGCGCGTGCAGCCCCAGATGGATACACCTTTTTGACAGTAATCGGTGCACACGCGGCTAATGCAACACTTTATGCGGGTCGAATCCCCTACGATCCTGCGAAGAGCTTCTCACCCATATCACTTGTGGGGGTAACTCCACTGCTTATGACGGCGAACGTTAACTTTGCCCCTAAGAACGTGAAAGAACTCATTGCTTATGCAAAAGCAAATCCTAGCAAAGTCTCTTTCGGTTCCTCGGGCGTTGGCTCAGCCTCTCACCTTACTTTTGAGCTCCTCAAACAAGTAACCTCAATGGAGGCGACCCATGTGCCTTACAAAGGCACCGTACCCGCCTTGGCAGACTTAATGGGAGGTAGCCTACAAATCATGACCGATACCCCTAGTGCACTGATGCCATTTGTTAAGAGTGGAAAAATCAAAGCTATGGCTGTGTTTTCTCAAAAGAGAATCAAGGGCGCAGAGGATATCCCAACCATACAAGAGGCAGGTGGCCCCCCTATTGAGGGTTCAACATGGGTATTATTTTTAGGACCAGCCGGGGTACCCAAAGAGATAGTCAACAAATTATCGAATGAAATTGCCAAGGCCATTAGATCCCCTGAGATCACCCAAAAATTTGAAGATTTAGCGATCGAACCAATTGGAAACACGCCTACAGAGGCAGGGAAATTCCTGGACGATGAAATCCTCAAGTGGTCTAAGGTAATAAATGCCGCGGGGGTAAAAGCAGAGTAAAGAGAAGAGTGAAAGAATCCGCCACTTAATCATCAACTTTCATGAGTCCAAGTCCGCAAAAGGACTCATGATCACTGAGTTCTCTTGATAAAAATAAGACTTCCCTGCATAGAAGTTACAACGTCGTTGTTTTGATTCAGACACTCCCACCTCGAGCTCACCAAGCCAAGGTGTGGTTTGCTGTTCATAGACCGGGTTTCAAGCACGGTACTTCGAACCCTGATACAGTCACCTGGCCTCACGGGCTTGAGCCACTTCACAAAATCCAATCCTGGTGAACCTTGACAACTTGAGTCAAGCAAATACTCATCACAAATCATACGCATCATGAATGAGCAGGTTTGCCAACCGCTTGCGATTAATCCCTTGAATATTGTTTGCTCAGCAGCCTCCCTGTTCACGTGAAAGGGCTGAGGGTCGTACTCTTTTGCAAAACTCAAAATATCGTCTTCAGAGACAATGCGATTGCCAAACTCTTTGGTTTGGCCTGCAACAAAATCTTCCCAGCAATATTTGAGCTCTGGCTTCAATTACTTCGCCCTCATGGATGAATGAAAAACTTTTAAAGCAAATAGTCACTGACTAAGCCGATATGGTGATTAAAATCACCAAAGGTCTGAGTAATGATGGTCAACCGTTTAAAGTAGTGTCCAACACTTAACTCGTTGGTAACACCCATTCCTCCGTGCAGCTGGATAGCTTCTTGACCCACTTGACGCGCAGATTTACAAATATATGCCTTAGCTGCACTGATGTCACGAAGCCGTTTTTTGGAATCTGAATCCGCATGCGCCTGCGCAGCCAAAAAAGCCATCGACTTTGCTTGTTCGGTAGCAACGATCATATCTGCCATTCGGTGCTGCAGGGCCTGAAATTTGCCAATAGGTACGCCAAACTGTTGGCGAGTTTTGAGGTAAGCCAAAGTTAACTCACACAAAGTCGACATAATCCCAACAGCTTCACCGCAGAGTGCTGCATTCGCCCTTGCAACCATATCCTCCAGGATCTCAACTCCAGAGTCGCAAGCTCCAATCAAATGCTCCTCAGTCACAGTGACTTGATCAAACTCTATATCACTAGCACGACCTCCATCGTGAGTGGTGTAGTTGGTAAGCTTGATTCCTTTCGCATCTACAGGGACTAAAAATAGTGAAATACCGTTGCGATCTGCGATACTGCCGCTGGTTCTAGATGAGACCAGAATGTATTGAGCCGAATTCGCACTGAATACAGCGCTTTTCAACCCTGTAAGGTGCCATGATTTGGAACCAGGACTGCTTTTCTCGGACAACTTAGCACTCAGTTGAACACGCTCACTAGAATACCGAGAGCTAGGCTCCTCAATTGCAATTGCTATGCGCAGTTCACCAGAGGCAATCTTAGGAATCCAAGTACTTTTTTGTGCAACAGAGCCCGAACTTAGTAATGTTCCCCCCCCCATGACTACGGTTGATAAATAGGGCTCGAGACAAAGCGCGGCTCCAAAGTGCTCTAGGATCCACATCGCATCCACAGCGTTATTGGCCGCCAAGGTCTTTTTGCCTGACTCTGTTGATTCATCTATCTCATTTAAGCCACCATAAGATTCAGGAAAACTAAGCGCCAAAAGACCAATCTCAGCATAGTGTTTCCAGGCATCTTCACTAAACCCAGCGGACTCCCGGGCGTACTCCTGGCGTTTATCAAACCCGTAGTTCTTTGAAAAATACTTTGTTAAGCCGTTCTGTAATTCGACTTGAATGGGTGAAAAATCAAAATTCATAGAAATTGCTCCATTAATTAAAGATCAAGCATCATTTTTGAAATGATGTTTCTTTGAATTTCATTGGATCCACCGTATATCGTGGTTTTGCGGTAATTAAAGTAAGCACCACTGAGCGCAGGTCCATAGTCAGGATAGCCATTTAAGCCTGATGGCTTATGCCAATCCACTGAAAGGCCATCCTTAATGTGCGCTGAGCTGTATGGACCCAGGACTTGCATTTGCAACTCAGTGAGTTGCTGCTGTATCTCTGCACCTTTTATCTTGAGTAGCGAAGCCTTAGGTCCAATATCTCCTTTAGTGTGAGAGGAAATGACCCGCATATTTGTGATCTCTAACGCATTCAGTTCAATCTCTAAGTTAGCGATTTGATCTCTAAAGCGCACATCATCTATCAAACGTCCGCTAGGACCTTGCTGCTGCTTTGCAATTGAAACTAAACGCTTTAACTCTCGCTTTGACTTACCAACTTGTGCGATGTTGGTTCTCTCGTGGCCCAGCAAATACTTCGCATAGGTCCATCCTTTATTTTCTTCACCCACTAAATTCTCGACGGGTACTTTAACGTTATCAAACCAAACTTCATTGATCTCATGCTCACCGTCTAACATAATGATCGGACGAACACTTACACCGGGCGTTTTCATATCGATCAAAAGAAAGGAGATACCCTCTTGTTTTCTAGCGTCAAGATTGGTACGTACAAGACAAAAAATCATATTTGCATGTTGAGCCAAAGTGGTCCACGTCTTTTGGCCATTCACTATGTAGTGCTGACCGACTCTTTGAGCCTGTGTTTTGAGAGACGCCAAATCGGATCCGGCACCTGGTTCCGAATAACCCTGGCACCACCAGTCCTCGCCTGAAATAATTTTAGGGAGAAACTTTGCCTTTTGTTCTGGAGAACCAAAAGCCATGATCACTGGTGCAACCATTTTGAGACCAAAGGGAGGTTGAAGCGGTGCGTTAGCCAAGGAGCACTCTTCTTCAAATATGTATTGCTGGGTAGCGCTCCAACCAGTTCCTCCAAATTCGACCGGCCAGGAGGAGGCTCCCCAACCCTTTTTATATAGAATTTTCTGCCACTCTCTAACGTCATCTGGATTAACTGGCAACCCTAGTGAAACACTTTTTGCTGCCTTTGTCGGAATGTGTGAATTTAGGAATGCTTTAACTTGCTCTCTAAACTCCATGTCCTCGTGTGAAAAACTTAGTTCCAAAATATACTCCGTATAAATATGGTGAGAGGAAAACTCTCATTCTAAGCAGGAAAGGACTCTTCTGCTTGAGGATTGCCTTCAATCTAGCAGTCACAACTCATCTCTAGGGGTTTTACCTAACTCTCAGTTATTAGATTATCCTTAGTGGCTTAGTGAATTCATTAAATCTGAAATCAACGAACGAATCAATGTACGTTGCCCGCCCGATGAAATTATCCAGAATACAAAAGGAATAATTGTGAGTGTAAAAAAATTATTTGACCTGAGTGGAAAAAACGCCATTATTACGGGTGGATCACGTGGACTAGGATTACAAATAGCGGAAGCTTTGGGGGAGATGGGAGCCAAGGTACTGTTGGTTGCAAGAAAAAATGATGAGCTTATAAAAGCTCAAAAGCATTTAACGCAGATGAACATTCAAACCCATACCATCGCTGCAGATCTTCAAAAGGAAGAAGAAATCAAGGGCGTTGTAAAACATGCGCTCGAGAGATTTGCGTGCATAGATATATTGGTCAACAACGCGGGCGCGACTTGGGGGGCTCCAGCAGAAGATTACCCCCACGAGGCATGGCACAAGCTTATGAATTTGAATATCAATGCTATGTTTTTTATGAGCCAAGAAGTTGCTAAGAAAAGCATGATCGAGCGTCGCTACGGAAAAATCATCAACGTAGCTTCAATAGCAGGCCTGAGAGGCAATAATCCCATGATGCAAACTATTGGATACAACACATCCAAAGGAGCTGCAGTGAACCATACGCGTGCGTTAGCTGCAGAATGGGGCAAGTTCAACATCAATGTTAATGCGATTTGTCCGGGCTTCTTCCCCTCCAAAATGACGGATGGTTTACTAAGCACAATGAAAGACACAGTCATCAGTAAAACTCCTTTGGCAAGACTCGGGGATGAGGAGGATTTGAAAGGAACTGCGGTTTTCTTAGCAAGTGAGGCTTCAAAACATATAACGGGTCAATACATAGCGGTGGACGGTGGATCTTCCATTTGTTGATTCACCAATCTAAATAAACTATTTTTTGCATAACAACTATGAATCAACAAATCCTTGTCAAAAGCTACCCTGAGGGTTGGCTTAAAGAATCTGATTTTGAATACAAAGAGTCCCCTATTCCTCGACCAGGCGAGAGTGAAGTGTTGATTCGAAATCAGTTCCTATCGCTGGACCCTTATATGCGAGGTCGGCTCTCCCCGTCTAAGTCCTACGCTAAGAGCGCTGAAATTGGGGCAGTGATGGTAGGTTCTTGCACCGGCACAGTTCTTGAATCAAAGAGTGAGAAATTCAAAGTAGGTGACACAGTACTAAATACACTGGGCTGGCAAACTCACGGTGTTTGCCATGAACGCGATATCAAGCGTATAGACGTCTCCAAGATACCAGAGCACGCATACCTTGGCGTTCTTGGAATGCCAGGCGTAACAGCCTGGACAGGACTGATTGATATTTGCGAGCCCAAGCGAGGTGAGACAGTCGTCGTTGACGCGGCATCTGGAGCGGTTGGAAGCGTTGTCGGTCAACTGGCACTTGCACGGGGTTGCACAGTTGTCGGCATCGCGGGTGGTGCAGACAAATGTAACTATGTTGTGAAAGAGCTGGGATTTAATGCATGTATCGATCACACCTCACACGACTTTAAGGATCAAATGAAGGCCGCCGTTCCCCAAGGTATTGATTGTCTATTTGAAAATGTGGGTGGCGTCATATTTGAAACTCTTTTAATGCTGATGAATCCATTCTCTCGTATCGCGCTTTGTGGCTTAGTGTCTGAATACAATGTAAATCCTTACGGAAATCACAGTCTTAGATCAATTTTGATTAACAGAATTAAATTTCAAGGATTCATCGTGACTGATAAGCCGCAGACTTGGCCGGCCATTATTGAGGAGTTAAAACAGGCTTACCTAGAGGGGCATCTCAAATACAAACTCTCCCAGGTCGATGGAATTAAAAATGCTCCAAACGCCTTGATTGGTCTCTTAAAAGGCGAGAACTTTGGAAAGCAAGTCGTCAAACTCACCTAAGCACTGAAATTTGTGAACCAAATAGAACCCGCCTTGCGCGCGGTTCAATATGGATACGCTTGAGCTTTGCTAAAAGCATACAATCGTGCACTATTCTCTTTGTAAAGCCTAAACACATAGCAGATATCCAGGAAACTCATCGTGAAACGTCTTATTTTTGCAGTCCTCTTATTAGTGTTCAATAGCTCCTCATTTGCACAGCTAACTGTCATGATGTCTGGTGGCTTTACAAATCCTTACAAACAACTATTACCGGAGTTTGAACGTACCACGGGGATTTCCGTTAAAACTCTTTCTGGTGCGTCTCAGGGAAGCGGTACTCAAACCATTAAAGCTCAACTTGAGAATGGTGTTCGCGCAGATGTAGTGATTTTGTCCAGGGAGGGTCTCACAGAATTAATTGAATCCGGGCGAATAGCAACGGGCACAGACCGCGATCTAGGAATAGCGCCACTTGCTGCTGCGGTGCCGGTGGGTGCTCCAAAGCCGGATATCAGCACGGTTGAAAAACTAAAAGTTGCCTTGCTAAAAACTCACTTAATTTCGGTCCCGGGCAGCACGAGTGGGATCTTTCTTGTTAATGATGTGTTTCCTCGTTTGGGGATTTCTGAGAAGATATCTGTAGTTAAATCGGAGAGAGGTAGCCAAGCGGTGGAGATGCTCGCATCCAAGAAGGCTGACCTGGCCATCTTACCTACCAGCGAGCTTATGTTTGCCCCTGGAATTGAGATGATTGGTAGATTACCCGCAGAGGTGCAGTTGCTTCAGATTTTTGCCGTTGCGGCTGTTAAGGATTCTGATCAAATGGCAAACGCCTCTAAACTGATTTCCTTTTTGAGTTCCAAAAATGCGTCTGCCGCAATCATAAGCGGTGGTATGGACCTAATTCCTGGCAAATAGGACACTCAGCGAATCCGCAGGAATCAATGCTCATCCGAACCTGATTAGAATAGTCGATTTATTGGTTCTCTTCTTTATTTACAGGGTACTATTTGCTCGTCAATCCATGTACCCTTGTCTCGTTTGCTGGTAAATAAGCATCTTAATTATGATCTCCCATATCAAAAGTTTTATTCAGAAGCAGTGGTTTTTGTTTGCAATGTTTGGCTTGATATTGATAGCAACTCTTAATCCGGAAATCGGAAAAACAGATGGCTTGCTTCAAATCAATAAACTTTCAAATGTTGGTATCGCACTGGTTTTTTTCCTGCATGGTTTGGGACTTTCGTTTCACAAACTTAAACAAGGAATTACAGCTTGGAGAGTTCATATATTGGTACAGTTAACGACCTTCATCGTTTTCCCTCTGATATTTTTCGTTTTTAATTATTTCTTTGGTCAATATGTAGACAACGGTCTATTGCTCGGCATCTGCTATTTATGCGCCCTCCCCTCCACAGTCTCTTCATCTGTAGCGATGACTGCTATTGGAAAAGGCAACATTCCTGCCGCTATCTTTAATGCAACCATTTCAGGTTTAATTGGAATTATTGCAACTCCATTTTTAATTGCCTTATTTATCGGCTTCAGCGGCGACGGAATCTCCTTTGAAACGGCCGTGATTGGGATTGCAAAGCTTCTTCTTTTGCCTCTAGTGATTGGGCAACTGACCAGGCCGTTTTTGGAGAGTTTGCACAATCGCTACAAAGCAATTACAAGTTCAACCGATCGAATTGTGATTTTGATGCTTATCTTCTCTGCCTTTAGCGATTCAGTCAGCTCTGGACTATGGCGTGATAACGGCCTGAGTATGATTGCTCTGGTTTTAGTCGGTGTGTCAGCGCTTTTATACCTCGTGCTCGTGCTCACGACTTGGATGTCTAGGCGTATGGGTTTTAACACAGAGGATGAGATTGCCACAGTTTTTTGTGGATCCAAGAAAACACTTGCCTCTGGAATTCCTATGGCAAAGTTGATATTTGGCAATCATCCTGCTTTGGGACTCATCATGTTACCTATCATTTTGTACCATCAAGTTCAATTGATAATTTGCTCAATTTTGGCAAGCCGGTATGCAAAACGGGAACACTTAAAGAATTAGTTTTTCCATAGAGTGGGCCAGTTGTTGATAAAAATTTAAGCGCAGTGCGACGGCCCCTATAATTCTCCAATAAGTGTGGGGCCAGGTTTCAATCATGACTAAATTAATTGAAACTAAACCCGTATAAGCAACTATGGCACGGGCTTGGGGATTAAATTAATCACAACTTATCCATTACTACACGGCTTTAAAAATTAACGTTGTTACCCCCTTTTAATTTTAAAATCTCCCTAGCCTCTGCAGGTGTAGCAACCTCGAGTGATAACCCTTCAATGATCTGCCTAATTCGAGTTACTTGAGCGGCATTGGTTTTAGCCAAATTACCTGGTCCGTCCCACAAAGAATCCTCTAAACCCACTCGCACATTACCCCCCATCGCAGCGGACATTGAAGCAATTGGAATTTGATTTTTACCAGCACCTAAAACTGACCAAACATAAGCATCACCGAACAGACGGTCTGCGGTGCGTTTCATATGAATAACATCCTCCGGATGAGGACCAATACCACCCAAGAGCCCAAAGACCGATTGAATGAGAAATGGCGCTTTAATCAGGCCTCGATCAATAAAATGTGCAGCAGTATACAAATGACCTATGTCATAGCATTCGATCTCAAACCGAGTTTGATTATCACTACACGACTCTAAGATGTATGCAATATCTTTAAAAGTGTTTTTAAATACTCTATCGTCACTACCTTCAAGATACGGTTTTTCCCAATCATATTTAAAAGTCTTGTACCGTTTGACCATTTCATACAAACCAAAGTTCATGGACCCCATATTGAGTGAGGCAACTTCTGGCTTAAAGTAGTGCGCTGGTTTTAAACGCTCTTCAATAGGCATGGTCGGTGCACCGCCTGTGGTAATATTGATTACGACATCGCTGGCGGCTTTAATTTGAGGTAAAAATTCCTTAAATAATGCCGGCTCTTGTGAGGGCTTACCGTTTGCGTGCTCCCTAGCGTGCAAATGAACAATGGACGCACCCGCCTTAGCAGCCCCAAGCGCTGCATCTGTAATCTCTTTTGCGGATATGGGCAAATATTCTGACATCGTGGGGGTGTGTATTGCTCCAGTGACGGCGCAAGTGATGATAACTTTACGAGCCATTATGTAATGTCCTTTGATCGTTGTTAAATACTAATTCATTGAAACTAATTCTGCTTGAATACAAGTCAGGTCCTCATTCTCATTTGGGCTGATCGAGTTGATGCTTCCTTAAACTCATCAAGCGGTTATCGCGCCATCTTGAGCGCTCCTCTAGTTGATCTTTTTTAAGAATCTCTCTTCTTTCACGCTCTACACAAGCAATGACCTGAGGATTCCAAGTGTTATCCTTTTGAGTCTTGGCAACATCAGCGTAAGTTTGACCATATCTAGCCGCATAATCAACTACTCCATCCGGAGCATTGAGATCAATAGTCTCAAAAGGTCCCATGAAGGACCACCGCAGACCAAGACCATATTTCATGACTTTATCCAAATCTGCAGAACTGGCATAACCTTCCTCATACAGGTTTAACATTTCGTTAAGGACTGCCCCCTGAACCCTATTTAGCAAGAAACCGTGGATTTCTTTCTTAACCAGTACCGGCTCTTGGTGAACCGCAGCGTAAAAAGCCATTGCATCTTCAACGACATCATCACTTGTCCAAGGGGCTGGACTGACCTCTACCAATGGAATGAGATAAGGAGGATTGGTTGGGTGAGCCACCAAGCAACGTGCTCTCCCCCTTAAGTTCTCAGTAAAAAGGGAAGTAGGTAGCCAGGAAGTTGAACTTGCCAAAATAGCTTTTTCTGGCGCATATAGGTCAAGTTCAGCGAAAACAGCTAATTTTGCTTCAACAGTTTCACGAATATTTTCTTGAACAAGAATAACTCCATCGCACGCCTCCTCTAGAGTTGAGACGGGGTGAATTCTGGAGATAATGTCGTTGGCAGACTCTGCAATCAATCCGGCTTTATCAGCGTCATCCAATAAGTTGCGGGTTAACTGTAAACAATTTTTCAAGGCCTCATTGCTTTGATCGTATATATTTACTTGAAGACCAGCGCGCGCAAAAACAATAGCCCAAGCTCGACCGATCAGACCCGATCCAATAACAGCTACTTTTTGATTGTTAATATTAATCATCGCCTCAACTTATTAATTAACTAAATATGGATACAGAGTGTTACGTTTATCACTGTGTTTACTGACTGGTGAACTAATATATTTCCAGGCAACAATTAAGTCAATCCGATATTAGGGGTGTTTACCCTAAACCACTTTGTATATCTTCTGCAGTAATTCAATCAATACCTTTACCTCAGCTGAATCTAATTTAGAGGCAACATTCATTTCAGATTTAATAGCCATCTTCTCCGCTTTTTTCATTAAAACTTTGCCCTCAGAACTCAGACTTAATCCTGTTGCTCTGCCATCAGTGGGGTGTGCGGAGCGCACAATTAAACCTTTTCGATCAAAAGCTTTTATAAATGCGACTATGTTTGGAGGTTGAATATTAAGTGCTGAGCAGATCTGTTTTGAAGTAATGTTTGGGTTATGGCCAATTAGAGATAGTATTGAGAAATCAACTGGGCTTAAATCGAATTCTTTCATCTGCTCAATGAACGTGGAGATAAGTGATAGAGTTGCTCTCCTTGTGTTGTATCCAATAAGCGATTCAAGAAAACTGATATTAATAGTTTCGGTCATATTTCATTAAATAGATTCGCTTATATTAGAAATAGAAATCTTAACGCATCATCATTGCAAGTTTAAGGTGCCGGTAGAACTACGAACTCCAAGCGCTGACGGTTAGAAATTAACTATTCATTTATTTGGGCAATAAGATATTCGTTAACGATCCGTTGTGCAAACCTTGTACCAATTCTTCCCTATGCTTGAGTACGGCTCGCTGATTAATTGAACCTTTGTCGGTGATCTCACCTTTATCGATTGAGGGGGGTTGCTCCAACAAGATTAATCTCGCAATACGAGTAGCACTGCCAGTAGATGTTGAAGACAATATATTTAATTTCTCTTGGAAATAAGACAGTACTTTAGGAGAGCTCAAAACATCAGACAAAGTTGCCGTAGGTTCTAGCTCACACAATGACCTAACCAAAGGAGTTACAAAAATCATAGCTCCTATCTCCTTTTGATCCAGTCCAGTTATAACGGCATCCTGAATATACGGGGAGCATGCAGCTATTATCTTTGCCCGCAAAGGTCCAACGCTTACGAAAGTCCCAGTTGCAAGTTTAAAATCTTCGGCAATACGTCCATCAAATTTCAACCCCTGGTGGACATCATTCTCATCGATCCATTTAACGGCATCGCCGCTACAAAAAAATCCTTCTTCATCAAAATGAGCTTTAGTCTCCTCAGGGGACCGCCAGTAGCCGGGAGTGACGTTGGGGCCCCTATACCGAACTTCGGTTTTATCGTTGTCTTTCACTAGCTTAATTTCTAATCCAGGAGCTGGAACGCCCAAGTCTGCTGCCTTGACATTTGGATTAGTAACAAACAAGGCAAACGGACCCGATTCAGTCATTCCCAAACCAGTCGTCATGGCGATTCGTTCGCCAATTTCTTGCTCCTGGCTTGAATATAAACTATCCCAAATAGGCTGAGCCAATGAAGCACCGGCATAGAAAAACATTTTTACATCTTTTAATAAACATTTCCTTAGAACTGGGTCTATCCGCATTGCGTTGGCTATATATTCAAATCCAGTGGGAACATTAAAATAAACTGTTGGTGATATCTCCCTTAAATTACGAATCGTTTCTTGAATTAAGACAGGTGTAGGCTTACCGTCATCTATATACATAGTTCCGCCGTTGTAAATGACGAGTCCAAAGTTATGATTACCTCCAAACGTATGATTCCAAGGAAGCCAATCAATAAGAACTGGCGGAGTCTCTGCTAGGACAGGCATAGATTGACGCATTTGCTGCTGATTTGAGCACCACATTAAATTTGTATTGATCACAGCCTTGGGTAACCTGGTAGAACCAGATGTAAATAAGAACTTAACTACCGTGTTGGGACCGGTTGATTTGTACCTCAGTTCTACTTGTTGCGAGGCAGGCGTAGCAGCTAAATCAGCAAATGAGATCGTTTTGTGCGTCTCTAGTACTCCCTCGGTCAAAACTACTTCTGTCCCAATAGGGACAGCGTTTTTAATTGCATTGCCGTACTTGCTGCTGTTTGCCGCAAAGATTAAACCCGGTGTAAGTGTTTTGACAATATGCTTAAGTTTTTCAAAATCTTGGCTGACTGTTGAATAAGCTGGAGACGCGGAACAATAGGGGACTCCGGCAAGCATACACCCCAAAGATATTAAAGCATGCTCTAAATCATTTTCAGACAATATTAAAACAGGGCGTTCATCACTTAATTGTCTATTTATCAAGCCTTGAGCAATTTGACGAGCTGTTTTCAAAGCTTGAGAGAAGGTAAGGGTACTCCAATCTCCAGAAACACCGTCGTCATTTTTGACTCTGCGGGCAAAAACAATTCGATCTGGTGTCTCTTGGGCCCAGAAAAAAAGTCGATCAGCCATTCGTTCGGCGAAAGGCTCCAACGCAACTGCAGCGTTCATATATTCAACGCCTTCGCCACCCTTTCTGATATCAACACGGGTTACACCGAACTTTATACTACGGAATTTTGGACCACTCATATATACCTCCAGCCAATGCGTTCAATAGAACTCGAAATGGCTTTTAAAATTATGTTCAACTCGCTTTAGAAACTTTTGCAGCACGTCCTTCCAAAAAATCACGAACGCGTTGTTTTGCTTGAGGAGTAGATTGAGCGATGCCTGAAATTAACGACTCTGTAATGAATCCTTGATCTGAGGGTTGTTCGGCGATTCTTGGTAAGGCATGCATTAATGCATAGTTTGTCATAGGAGCATTTGTAGCGATTTTCTTAGCTAACTCCATCGCCTTATCAAAAGCAGCTCCAACAGGCACTAGGTACTGGGCAAGGCCTATGCGCTCTGCATCTACAGCGTTATAAACGCGCCCAGTCATCATCATGTCAGTCATTCGAGCAACACCGATTAGTCGTGGAATTCGCACAGATCCGCCTCCTCCAACGAAAATACCTCTTGTGCCCTCGGGTAATGCAAAAAAAGCGGATTCATCTGCAACTCTGATATGACAAGCACTTGCTAGCTCAAGCCCTCCACCAACCACGGCCCCCTGAAGTGCAGCGACCACTGGAACTGGCCCATATTGCAAACGCTCAAGTGCGTAATGCCATGACCGTGAGTGATGCATACCTTGCCCAGCGTCTCGTTCTTTCAAATCACTTAAATCTAGACCTGCACAGAAGTGCTCTCCCTGCCCTGTTATGACAGCAGCTCGGGCACTTTGAGGAAGATTTTCAAAAATATGTTTAAGTGATGCAATCAATGCATCGTTGAGAGCGTTTCGCTTGGTTGGGCGAGTAAGTGAGATCACCGCAATCTCATCGCGCATCTCAAATTGAATATCCTGATTTGTTGTCATGATAGGGTTTGTTTGGGGTTGAACTCGGACTAAACATGCACTATAGTTATATTTAATAACTAAATCCACCGGATTTACCCTTGCCCAAAAATACGCTTTGGAGATAGCTCTTGGATTACAAAAATCTTGTCGCAATCGACATTCATACACATGCGGAAGTTAGTTGTCGAAATCCATTTGATAACTATGGAGAGGAATATGACCGCGCTGCTGACAAATACTTCGGATTTAGCAAACGCCCAACTATAGATGAGACCATTGCTTACTACAGAGAGAAAAAAATTGGATTGGTGATGTTTACCGTAGACAGCGAATCCCAAATAGGTAGGCGCCGGATTCCAAACGAAGAAATTGCAGACGCGGCAAAAAAAAATAGTGACATGATGATCGCATTTGCAAGCATTGATCCTCATAAAGGAAAAATGGGGGCCCGTGAGGCCGAGCGTCTCATTAGAGAGGACGGGGTAAAAGGATTTAAATTTCACCCTACGGTTCAAGGCTATCATCCATATGACAAAATGGCTTGGCCAATATATGATGTGATTAATGAATATAAATTACCGGCAATCTTTCATACTGGTCATAGTGGTATTGGTAGTGGTATGAGATGCGGTGGGGGTTTAAGGCTTGCCTATAGTAATCCCATGCACCTTGACGATGTAGCCATTGATTGGCCCGATATGCAAATCGTAATGGCACATCCAAGCTTCCCCTGGCAAGACGAGGCATTAAGCGTGGCTACGCACAAACCCAATGTATGGATAGACCTGTCTGGTTGGAGTCCCAAGTATTTCCCCAAACAGCTGGTCCAGTACGCCAACACATTACTCAAAGACCGCATACTTTTTGGAAGCGACTACCCGTTAATTACTCCTGAGCGTTGGATGAAGGACTTTGAGGTAGCTGGCTTTAAACCAGAAGTGATGCCAGGAATCCTCAAAAACAATGCTGTTCGCTTGCTGGGACTCGATTCGCAGCCTTGATACCTTCGCTATCCGAAGCTTGGAGGTAGCCGCATCTCAGTTCACGCTTTAGATGCTTCAGATGCTTCAGATGCTTTATCGGGCGAACCCTCTAAACCTGCAAGCAGTCCTTTGTTGCTCCCTGGAATTACCATTTGAAATTTATTATCGACATATGTGTAGTCGTAATAACCCATTCGTGCAAGTGGCTTAATCTTTAAAATGTCGATCATTCCGTTGCCATCTATAAATTGATCATCAATGTGTATTGCAACAACTCGTCCAAATACAACGTCAACGGCTCCCATTGGAGGATTGCCGGGGAATCTTAGAGTATTCAGATAAACACATTCAAACTGAATAGGAGACCTTTTCACACGCATCGGCTTAACAAGGGTACTGGGTAATTTTTCTAATTTAGCCCGTTCAAATTCATCTACTCCCGCCGGAAATTCTTCAGCAGTGATATTTACCTCTTCCCTTAAATCGTAAGTCGCCATATTCCAAACAAACTCACCCGTTCGCTCAGCATTTCGAGCCGTATCCTTTTGATTTCCAGAGGTATCTTGATTGGAACTAAACATAACAATTGGGGGGTCAAAAGTTACATTTTGAAATTGACTGAAAGGAGCAAGATTGTGTTGACCTAATTCGTTAATAGTAGAGATCCAGCCTATTGGCCTTGGAACGACGCAGGACTTAAAAGGATCGCGGGGCAATCCGTGTGGTGTAACGCCGGGCTGGTAGTACATTATCTAATCCTTATAAATTGGAGTTCTGGTATCAAATAAATCGGGGAACTTACATAAGTCGATTTTCTCTAAACTGCCTTTAGTATAAAAGAAGGCGTGCTCCAAATTATGTAAGTTAAGTTAATTCACATTTTGCAGACTTACAAATTTAGGGATGACCTATTTCGGTCTCAGGACAGCATTTACATTCACACGCTTGACTGAAAAATTTCCTCCACTAGGTTCTTAACTACATTAAAAATCGGATACCAGACAAAAGCAGTAGAAACCCTTGTTTTTTCAGCCTCATTTAAAAACGCAACTCAAATCTTTGTATATAAAATGATGGAATGTTTTTAGACTTTTTGAGACACTAAAGTTAAATCAACTTGTTTAAAATTAAATCCAATAGTTCTAAAGATCAGCATCTAACCATCAATAAGCGTTAGCAAACCATCGGTAGGTTTTTTCGAAATCCAAGAATTCATAAATTTATCAAACTAGGTAGCATTAATTATGGAAGTTTCATTCCACGAAGAAATCAAACTCCTTCAGCTAGGTAATGGAGAAGATTTTCACGGTGAAGGAATATTAGCAATCACCAAAGCGCTTCTTCAATCGGGAGTGTCCTATATTGGAGGTTACCAAGGAGCACCGGTATCTCATCTATTAGATGTAATGGTACAAGCTAAAGAGTATTTGTCTACTTTAGGAGTGCACGTAGAGGCGTGCTCTAACGAGGCATCTGCAGCAGCTATGCTAGGAGCCTCAATTCATTACCCCATGCGAGGGGCAGTTACTTGGAAGTCGATTGTGGGTACGAACGTTGCTGCGGACGCACTCAGTAACTTATCCTCCGCGGGCGTTGTTGGGGGTGTGCTAATCGTTGTCGGCGAAGACTACGGTGAAGGCGCTTCAGTGATACAGGAAAGAACACATGCTTATGCAATGAAGTCGAGCATGATTTTGCTGGACCCCAGACCTGAGCTTTCTCAGATGGTAAACATGGTTGAACATGCATTTGCACTATCAGAATGCTCAAATATGCCGGCAATGATGGAGCTCAGGATCAGGGCATGTCATGTTAAAGGACAATTTGAGGCTAAGGATAATATTGCACCAACAATTTCTGCTAATCATTTGATGCGTGAGCCAGCTAACTTTGATTACGGGAAACTTTCTCACCCCCCTGTTACGTTCATACAAGAAAAACTTAAATTCCAAAGCAGAATTCCTGCAGCTCAAAAATACATTATTGAGAATAATTTAAATGAACTTATAGAAGGCGAGCATCATAATTATGGAATTATTGTTCAAGGTGGCCTCTACAACACATTGATCAGATCACTTAGTCAATTCAATTTGGCAGATGCATTTGGAAACTCAAAAATACCTATATTGGTGTTGAATGTTGCTTATCCATTGGTACCAAACCAAATTGAAGATTTTTGCAGTAGTAAAGATGCTGTTGTCATTATCGAAGAAGGACAGCCTGAGTACATTGAGCAAGAGATTTCTTTGGCGCTTCGCCGAGCAGGTATTAACACTCCAATACACGGAAAAGATATTTTTCAAAATGCCGGTGAATACAGCGCAGAAGTATTAATAAAAGGCTTACTAAAATTTGCAAAGCAGTACCTTGCAACTGAATACGGTGATTTGATCAGTCAAGTTCAACAATCTGTTGTAGATTTGGAGGAGAGGAAAAAATCAATTGCTTCTAAATTGCAGGGCCACTCCATATCAATCCCTCCCCGCCCACCAGGATTTTGTATCGGATGCCCTGAACGACCTGTTTTTTCGGCGATAAAACTTGCTCAGAAAACTGTCGGCGATGTTCATATATCTGCAGACATTGGTTGTCACGCCTTCGGTACCTTTCCGCCTTTCTCATCGGGTCATACGATTTTGGGCTACGGTATGAGTTTAGCCAGCCGAGCCGGTGTATCCCCAAATATGCAGCGTCGGGTTCTCTCCATTATGGGGGACGGTGGGTTTTGGCATAACGGATTACTCACAGGTGTACAAAGTGCTCTATTCAATGGTGATGACGCTGTATTGCTAATTTTCAAAAATGGTTATACATCCGCAACAGGCACTCAAGATATTATTTCAACACCCAGCAATGATGAGAAAAAAGATGCTGTGGATAAGCTTAAAAGTCTTGTTCATACCAATCAATCCATAGAAAACACTTTACAAGGAATGGGGGTTCAGTGGCTTAAAACGGTTAACACCTACGAAGTAGATCATGTCAAAAAGACTTTAATCGAAGCTTTTACGAGTGAATTTAATGGGCTGAAAGTAATCATTGCTGAAGGTGAATGCCAACTGGAGCGACAGCGCAGAATTAAGCCGTGGCTTACTTCACTCCTCAAGTCCGGTAAGCGTGTTATGCGTGTCAAATACGGCGTGGATGCAGATGTCTGCAACGGGGATCATGCATGCATTCGACTCTCGGGATGTCCAACCCTTACTCTTAAAGACAACCCTGATCCTTTAAAGCTTGACCCAGTTGCAAGCGTCATTGAAGGCTGTGTGGGTTGCGGCTTGTGCGGAGAGAATGCTCACGCCGCGACACTTTGTCCTTCTTTTTACAGGACGGAGGTTATTCAAAACCCATCTTTCACAGAGAAAATATTTACCCTTGTGCGCACTCCCATTTTGCGTATGCTTCAAACCGCTTAAATCATGACACAAAAACCATTTACCATATTGATTTGCGCACTAGGAGGCGAAGGCGGCGGCGTCTTGACTGACTGGCTCGTTAACACTGCAAGAATTGCAAATACTCCAATTCAAGCCACTTCAATTCCCGGCGTTGCGCAAAGGACTGGAGCAACGACTTATTACTTGGAGTTAATGAGATCAACCACAAATGATGCAAATCACCCAGTCTTCGGCCTGAGTCCCTTACCCGGTCAAATTGATCTTCTTATATCCTCTGAGCTCCTTGAGACGGCTAGGCAAATTAGTAATGGAATGTCTAATCCCGCTCAAACCTGCGTGATCAGTTCATCAAACCGAACGCTAACCACTCAAGAAAGAATGGGGCTCGCAGACAGTCGAATTCCAGATCAGGAATTAATTGAGTTAATTCAGCAATTCTCCTGTACACATCATTTATTAGATATGGCGCAACTCGCCAAAGAATCGGGAACGATCATCAGCTCAGTGATGCTGGGGTGTATCGCAGCTTGTGGACTTTTACCATTTAAGAAAGAACACTACGAAAAGGCTATTCAGGGGGCTAGTCGGGAACTATCAGCATCACAAAAAGCCAGTTTAGAAGGTTTTCGCAGAGGATGGAATGCCATCGAGCAACACAAAAATAACACTAAATTCGTTGAGAGCGTACTCCACTCCATTGAAACTGCACCAGATCGGCAAACGAGTGTGATCGATTCAGCGCAAATCAGTGAAGAAATACTTAACAAATTTCCAGCGCAAGTTCATGAAATATTAAAACTTGGATATGCAAGGTTGGTTGAGTATCAAAATCAAGAGTATGCGAATTTATATATTGAAAAGGTTCTAACTGTATTAAAGGCAGAAGAAAAAGCGAATCAAATACAAACCAATAGTTCTAGCACAGCAGCCCCCGACAAATGGGCTATCACCAACGAAGCTGCCAGGTGGACTGCGTTGTGGATGGCGTTCGATGATATCGTCAGAGTTGCTCAATTAAAGATTAAGCAAAAGCGATTTGATCAAATAAGAAAGGATACTAAAGCACAAAGTGGAGATATTCTTAAAGTCTATGATCACTTCAAACCAGGAATTCCAGAGATTGCTGGACTTCTCCCCCGTACCATTGCTGAGAAATTGTTGAGATGGGAGCAGTCAAGGATTCGCTCTGGACACCAACCGCTGGAGCTAAAGCTCAAAGTAGACACTTCAAGCATAACGGGAACCCTCGCGCTTAGATTTTTGTCACACCTGAAGTGGCTCAGAAAATTTGGAAGAAGGTACAAACTCGAGTTGCTGGGAATTAACTCATGGTTGGAATGTATCCTTCAATCCACTCAATCTGACAAGGCCTTAGGTTTTGAAGTGGCGGCGTGCGGAAGATTAATTAAAGGTTATGGAAGCACGAATGAGCGGGCCCATGAAAATTTAAGTTATATTTTAAAATCACTCTCTGATATCACAGTTCAACAAACCAATCTGCAAAAATCTGAAATCGTACGACAAGCCCGTTTAAACGCTCTAAAAGATGAGTCCGGGAAACCACTGGATTTATTTTTAAAGGGACTTGGTGCCCCTGCCCGCCCTCCGAAAGAGCAACCCATTCGTTGGATGAAGCGACCTGTAAGTTGAGCCGATCTGCATAAGTCTCCAAATTATTATGAACTCATGCCATTCTTTAAAAAACCTAGTATTTACCTATATATCAATCTATATTAATTGATTGGATAATGTAAAGAACTGTTGTCCAAAGACTTCAGCTAAGACTAAGCTTTAATTAATTTCAACTTTACCAGCTTGAGGGTGATCTCGCATGAAAAAAATTGGTTACAAAAATTCTTTCAAACAGTTAGCTCTGTGTTTGGCCCTGGGATTATCATGCACGGCGCAGGCTCAGACTGCTGACAAACCCGTCTCCCTAAAACTCTCTAGTTGGGTTCCTGCACAGCATGCGCTAAATCCAGCCCTACAAGCTTGGGCAGACGACCTTAAGGCAGCCTCCGGCGGCACTATCACATCTACCCTCTTTCCATCTGAGCAACTGGGTAAGGCTTTTGACCATTACGACATGGCAAAGGACGGTATTGCAGACTTTTCGTACGTTAATCCAGGTTATCAACCAGGAAGATTCCCCATATTCTCCGCGCTCTCCCTTCCCTTTCTAATTAACAATGCAAAGAGTGGCTCTGCAGCTATGGATGCCTGGTACAGACCATATGCAGCAAAAGAGATGAAAGACATTCACTTTTGCTTTGCATTTGCGCACGATCCTGGAACCTTTCATTCACATAAAAAAATTCTCCTACCCACAGATATCAAGGGCATGAAAGTTCGACCAGCTACTGCAACCATTGGACAGATGATTACGCTCTTGGGGGGCACCAATGTTCAAGCTTCTGCGCCTGAATCAAGAGATATGCTTGAACGCGGTGTTGCTGAAGCAATTACTTTCCCGTGGGGTTCATTAAGCCTATTCGGAATCGATAAGGTAGTCAAATACCACATGGATACACCCCTTTATGTAACGCCTTTTATTTGGGCGATGAATAAAGACAAGTACGATGCAATGTCTCCTGCCCAGAAGAAAGCAGTTGACAGTCACTGCACAAGCGAATGGGCGGAAAAAGTTGGTTCTGCTTGGGCTGATTTTGAGATCAGCGGTCGAACCAAACTTGCAGCTGATCCGAACCGAGAAGTTTATAAACTCACGGCTGAGCAATTAACTGCTTGGAAACAGGCCACTCAACCCCTTGAAAAGCAGTGGGCAGAGGATGTCAAAAAACGGGGCGAAGATCCAGTTGCTCTTATGAGTAGCTTGCGCCAGACACTCACAAAATATAAAGCACTCCTCCAGTGAAATTAAATTCTTGTGAGGCCTGAATAAGTGTCTACCACCAAAAAAAATCCTTTTGACAAAATCATTGACTTGATTGAATGGACGGCTGCAATTTTTGTAGGATTGGTTGCAGCCAATATTTTTATTTCCGTTTTTTTACGGAAATTTTTCAATACATCTATTCCTGATAGTTATGATTTTGGACGAATGTTGTTGGGCATCTTAATATTTTGGGGGATTGCAGCCACTAGTTATCGTGGTGCGCATATTACGGTTGATTTACTGTGGAGCATTAGCCGACCCAAAATACAAAGATTCATCGACATCTTTGCAACTCTGATTTTATTGCTTGTAGTTAGCGTTCAAACCATTATGCTTTTTGACAAAGTCAAAGGCACTTATGATGATCATGTGTTGACGTACGACCTCAACCTACCCACCTGGCCATTCTTTGCTGTTGCTTGGTGCGGCGACATTTGCGCTGTCATATTGATTGCCATTAGAACTTACAGACTCATTCGCAATCATGATGAAGATCAAATACAAGACCACTGACTAAAATTAAATTAAAAAATGGAACTCTCCCCTGACTGGATTGCAATCATCGGATTTGCATGCTTATTTCTATTGATGATACTTAGAGTCCCGGTTGGCATGGCTATGGGTTTGGTGGGCATGTGCGGTTATAGCTACATAGCAGGCCCGCACGCCGCTTTAAAGCTAATCGGACAGACTTCTATGAGAACTGTTACGGATTACACATTCGGTGTCATTCCGATGTTTATGCTCATGGGCGCCTTTGTTTCTGTATCTGGGGTTAGCAAAGAACTTTTTCGCGCAGCCAATGCCTTTATCGGGCACTTAAGGGGAGGACTTGGAGTTGCGACGATTCTTGCCTGCGGTGGTTTCGCGGCTATTTGTGGATCCAGTGTTGCCACTGCAGCAACCTTCTCCTCGGTCGCATACCCAGAAATGCGTCGCTATGGATATCCACAATCGTTTGCAACAGGGGTCATTGCTGCCGGGGGGACACTGGGCGCGATGCTACCACCGTCTACGGTACTGGCTGTATATGCTATTTTGACCCAGCAAGATATTGGCAAACTTTTTATGGCGGGTATTGTTCCTGGTGTTTTTGCGATATTGATGTATGTACTGACAATATTTATTATCGTTAAGGTCAAGCCTGATTGGCTACCCAAAGGAGAGGATCAAACTTGGTCTGACCGCATTGCTGGAATCAAAGCGATTTGGGCTCCTATCGTTTTATTCATATTCGTGATTGGTGGCTTATACGGAGGGTATTTCACACCTACCGAGGCGGGAGGCGTTGGTGCGTCTGGCGCTTTCATACTCGGAATAGTAAGGGGCAAATTAAATCTCCACTCAATTAAGGAAGCACTGTTGTCCGCAACTCGCACCTCTGCAGCTGTGTTTACTGTTTTGATTGGTGCAATGCTATTTGGTTATTTTTTAACCATTACTCAAGTCCCCCAAAAGGTCACCCTTTTATTAACGGGCCTTGGTCTTGGGTCTTACGGCGTATTGGCCCTAATCATGCTGATGTACTTGGTTTTAGGTTGCTTGATGGATTCTATGGCCATGATCATACTGACTGTACCCATCATTTACCCAGTGATCTTACAACTTGGGTTTGATCCCATCTGGTTTGGTGTCATCATTGTCATGACGGTTGAGTTAGGACTCATTCATCCTCCTGTGGGCATGAATGTATTTGTCATCAAAAGCGTAGTGAAAGATGTTAGCTTTTTAACCATTTTTAGAGGGGTCATCCCATTTATCCTGACCGATATTTGCAGGCTAATGATCCTAATTGCATTTCCTATCATTGCTCTTTGGTTACCTGGAAAAATGGGTTAATCAAAAGCTAAAACATTGATCATGGCTCATACAATCATTTACAACGTAGAAATAAATTTTGGAGATTGTGATCCTGCTGGAATTGTTTTTTTCCCCAATTACTCCAAATGGATGGACGCTGCTTCTTTGAATTTCTTTATGAAAAATGGAGTTCCAATTTGGCATGAGTTAACAAAAATCAACGGAATCATTGGAACACCGCTGCTTGAAATCAATACGAAATTTATGATGTCAGCCACTTACGGTGAGAAGATCCAAATTCACACCTGTGTCAAAGAGTGGCGAGACAAAGTTTTCATTCAAGAGCACATCGTCAAAAGAGACTCAGACATCTTATGTATTGGTCTTGAAACGAGGGCATTTTGTACTAAGCACCCAGAGGACTCCCGGAAAATCAAAATCGTACCCGTCCCCAAAGATATAAGGGAGCTGTGCCAATAGCTTGTTGAGTAGGGAGGATCTTATTTTTCTATAGTGTAGTTATTGAAAAAACTTTAGATGAATGACAGATGGAAAATATAACCAAAATCTCCTACGTAAAGGGTGATACAACATCCCCCTTAATTCACTCAAATATGGGTGAATTCCTAGACAATGCCGTAAAAGCATTTGGCACCAGACCCGCCGTTGTGAGCGTTCTCCAAAATCACCGATTTAGCTATAAAGAACTGCACTCACAAGTCATTCAAGCCAGCAAAGCTCTCCTGTCTAAGGGCATCAAAAGTGGGGACCGAGTTGGTGTTTGGAGTACCAACCGAAGCGAATGGATCATTTTGCAGTTTGCTGTATCACGGATTGGTGCTATTTTGGTTCACATCAATCCGGCATATAAAGAAAACGAGCTTGAATACACAGTGAATCATGCGCAGTGCAAAATATTATTCCTAACACCTAAATTTAGAGCATATAACTGCTTAAGCTTTGCTTTAAACGTTCAATCTAGGCAGAGTTGCCTGGAGCTCATTGTCGATTTTGATAGTACAGATTTCACACACAAAGAACACAAATCAGTGATGGGCTGGGGAGATTTTCTATTAAATTCAGATCAAATCACTGAGACTCAATTACAGACATTTGTGTGTAAAGTTGATTCCAAAAGCCCTGCAAGTATTCAATACACATCTGGTACTACGGGACACCCTAAAGGTGCGACCCTTTCCCAGCACAATATGCTCAATAATGCAAACCAAATTGGATTAAGGTTTGGATTTACGCCCTCAGATATCATCTGCTTACCCGTTCCAATGTTTCACTGCTTTGGAAGCGTAGTAGGTGTTTTGGCTGCGTTCGCACAAGGTGCGTCCATTGTTTTCCCATCAGAGAGTTTTGATGTAGAGCAGACCATTAAGGTCATTGACTCAGAGAAGTGCACCGTATTTTATGGTGTCCCCATGATGTACATAGCCATCCTCAATCACCCCAGTTTCTCCACCGAGCGGATGAAAACACTGCGAACTGGGTTGATGGGAGCTTCGCCCTGCCCCTCTGAGGTTTTCAAAGCCGCTATTGACAAAATGCATATGATCGGACTGTGCAGCAGCTACGGCATGACAGAGACTTCTCCCATGTCTTTGCAATGCCTCCCCCAACAATCAGTAGAACAGCGCGCTAACACTGTAGGTGTTGTTCACCCACATATTGAAATCAAGATTATTGATCCTCAAGACGGATCCACAGTCGCATTGGGTCAGCCTGGCGAACTTTGTGTTCGAGGTTATTCCGTGATGCTTGGCTATTGGAATAATCCAGAGGCAACACAAAGTGCAATCGATGAGGAGGGTTGGATGCACTCTGGAGACCTTGCCCAAATGCGAGAGGACGGCTGTGTTTGTATTGTGGGTCGAATCAAGGATATGGTGATACGCGCAGGTGAGAACATCTACCCAAGAGAAATAGAAGAATTCTTTCACCAGTTACCAGAGATTGCTGATGCCCAAGTCTTTGGTGTTCCCGACTCACTCTACGGCGAACAACTCGCTGCGTGGATCAAGCTCAAACCCGGCCATCAACTTGGCATTGAGGATCTTAAATCCCGTTGCAAGGGGAAAATTTCTTCTTTCAAAATTCCTCATTACATTAAATTTGTTGATGAATACCCAAGTACAGCATCTGGCAAGGTTCAGAAATTCAGAATGCGGCAGATGGTCATTGAAGAATTTGGGCTCAACGAGTAAGTCCAAAATAATGCACAAAGATCGTAACTATCAATTAAAGTACACATCATGAACAACTATTTTGAATCCCTTGGACTTGATCACTCGTTGACAAATGAATTTACAAAAGATTCTTTAAAACTGAGTGGAGACTTTCAAAAAGACAGCCATGTTTGTTCTAAATATTGGCTTCTTGGCGAACAAATCTTATCCAAGTTACCCGTCAAGAACAAAAGATCTGGCGAGGAGCAAAAAGCAGCGTCTTATGTTTTAGAAATTACTCGGGCTAGGAGGGAAGAGTTCTTATTTCTGCATGCTGAGACAGTTTATAAAAAAATCACCCACGATCTTACCCAGTTTGTGCGCCTTGAGGAGCTTCTTCACGCTGCTAACGATCTCGTTCCAGGGTTGACCGTTAGTAAAAAAACCATAGCCGAGGGGGATCACCTCCTACAAAGTCAAAAAGATGGCCATGAAATCAATCAAGGTATCTTTTTGGGGCATGTACTTGCCAATCAAGAATGTGGACTGCATCTTTGCCACACCTCCCTGTTACCTCACCCGCGAACAAAGGAGTATCAAGAAGAGTTTACGCGAACAGGTAAGCTTGAGCTAGAGGGCGTGAGCCTGAAAAGAGAAGGATCTACTTGCTATTTGTATTTCCAGCACGGCAGATATTTACACGCCGAAGACGATATTACTCTAGCCAACACAGAAATTGCTGCAGATCTAGCTATTTTGGATCCGAACAGTAAGATTGTCGTCATGCGCGGAGACATTATCAACGAGGGAAAATACAGTGGTAGTAGGACTTTTTGCAGTGGTATCAACCTAACGCGCCTGTACAACGGCAAAATTCCCTATCTTTGGTATATCGAGCGAGACATGGGAATTGTAAATAAGATATACCGCGGAGTTGCAAGCCCTGAGCACTCCCCCAATGAAATATTGGGTCGTACTACTGAAAAACTTTGGATAGCAGCAGTTGATAAGTTTGCGATTGGCGGTGGATGCCAATACTTACTTGTCACTGATATTAATATCGCTGGCAGTGACGCTTACTTAACATTGCCCGCGCGAAAGGAGGGCATCATTCCTGGGGTAGCGAATTTACGTTTGCCGCGTTTTGTGGGCGACCGCGTAGCGCGCCAAGCCATCATGATGGAAAGGCGAATCGAATGCGCCAGTCCCGAGGGAATGATGATTTGTGATTATGTGGTTGATCCCAAGGAGATGGATCAAACCATTGCTAAAACCATTGAAACCATTTCTGCCTCTGGAGTTGTGAGTGCTTCAGGCAACAGAAAAGCATTTCGTGTCGAGCAAGAGCCCTTGGATCATTTCAGAAAATACATGGCTGTTTATGCAAAAGAGCAGGCCTACTGCCACTTCAGCGATGCCTTGATCAGTAATTTGGAGAAAAACTGGGACGCTCATAATCGCAAAATCAAGGAGAAAGAAAAGCACAAACCAACAGCCTAATGCTCTACCTTATAGGGCGATTAACACTTGTGCAAGTCTGCACAAAATTGCAGAGAGGTATGGTTAGTAAGTTTCTAAGTGCAATCGTCCTTCTTGCTTTAAAGACTTTGCAAGACTTTCCCAATTTAAATTGGCTTGATTTACGATATCTCGCAGGGCAAGCAATACTCCCTCCTCCATACTTTTAAGTCCACAAACGTAGATGTAGGTATTTGAATCTTTCAAGAGGTGAGCTAAATCTGCTCCTCGCTCGCGCACTAAGTCTTGCACATATTTCTTACTCTGCCCTTTTTCTCGGGAGAAGGCAAGGTTGATATCAATAAAATCCTTGGGTAACTTTTGAAGGGGTCCAAAATAAGGGAGCTCTTTTTGGGTTCGCGCCCCAAAGAAAAGTAGGAGTTTGCCCGCTTCAAACTTTCCCCCTTGACGCAGACGTCTTCTCCACTCCGTCATGGCTCTCATGGGCGCGCTACCTGTACCCGTACAAATCATCACAATGTTTGATTTAGGATGATTTGGCATTAAGAAACTAGCACCAAATGGTCCAATCACTTGAACTGTATCGCCTGCTTTCAGATCACACAAATAATTTGAAGCAACACCCTTGATTGCTTTACCCTCATGATCTTCAACAACACGTTTAACGGTCAGTGACACATTGTTATAACCGGGGCGCTCACCGTTGCGTGGGCTTGCAACTGAGTATTGACGGGCATGATGCGCCTTACCCTGTGCATCAACGCCTGGGGGAATGATGCCAATGGATTGGCCCTCCAAAATTGGAAACGGCACGCTACCAAAGTCGAGCACGATATGGTGAGTTTCGTTATCAGTACCCGCTTCGTTGACTTGTACATTACCGACTATGCTTGCTTGGATGGGCGTTTTAGGACCATACAGGTTGGTGTAAGGATGCGCTGCGGACCAAGGCGGTAGGCTAGCTCCGTAGTGAGCCGAATTGAACACCTCCCCATCCCGTGCAAATGCATCTAAAGCTGGAGCAAAGATCTCTTCGTTCGCTTTTGGGTCGTTCGGCGCGTCGACTCGAGCACCTAGCCCCTCTAGCTCAGTGTCTGAGAGCGGCGCGGGCAGTTCATCCCATAACAACTGTTCTTCCACCGTGTACGCAGCAGTCACGGGTCGAGTGCGCCAATTATCGATAGATCCAGTTGGACAAGGGGGTACACAGGCCATGCAAAAATTACACTTATCCGCAATGACGACGTAATTACGACTGTCATGTGTAATCGCACCTACCGGGCAAGTAGCTTCGCAGGTGTTGCACCGTATGCAAATTTCCGGGTCAATCAAATGCTGCTTCAATAGTTCAGTAGATGCGTTCATTTTTGCAATAACTCTAGGTCAATTAATTAAAGCGGACGTACTCAAAGTCCACTGGTTGACGGTTAATGCCCATGACTGGGGGTGCAATCCAATTTGCGAATTTACCAGTTTCTGTGACTCGTCCCATCAAGCTTGCAACGTAAGCTCGGTCCTGATCGGTTGGAAGCCATTCTTGAACTTTCTGATTCCATTCATGATCGCTGACAACATTTCCGTCGGGACTCACCTTCACGCCCGCAAGTGAGCCGATGTTTCTGTGAAATGCTTTATGTGGCACTTTTAGTTTGAACGGTATTCCAGCTTTCTCGATTATTCTGTTCCAACGCTCGACCCCTCCTTTGGAGTCGGTGATGTAATCATCTCGAAGTACTTCGTTGAGCGCATTCAGCATGGGCACTTCTTTTTCAAGAATCTGTCCGTTAACAACTTCAAGTATCTTATAAGTATTGCCTTTGAGCACATGATCATCTACTCGCTTACCCTCTTCGTAACGCCCTTTTAGTCCTGAGCTATAAAAAGTAGCTGCGTTGGAGGACTGATCAGCTCCAAAAAGATCAATGGTGACGCTAAAGTGGAAGTTAATGTAGCGCTGAATGGTTGGTAGGTCAATGACACCTGCCGCACGAAGCTTACCCACATCATCCGTCTTAAGTTGATTCATGGCGTCAACGGTGCGTTGAATAACGCGCCCCACACCAGATTCGCCAACAAACATGTGATGTGCCTCCTCGGTGAGCATAAATTTGGTTGTTCGAGCAAGTGGATCAAAAGCGCTTTCTGCTAGAGCGCACAATTGAAACTTGCCATCACGATCCGTGAAGTAGGTAAACATAAAGAAACTCAACCAATCAGGCGTTTTCTCGTTAAAGGCCTGCAAGATCCTGGGGTTATCTGCGTTCCCACTGTTGCGCTCAAGCAGTGCTTCAGCTTCTTCCCGACCATCGCGTCCAAAATATTTATGAAGCAAATACACCATGGCCCATAAATGACGACCCTCCTCAACATTGACCTGAAAGAGATTACGCAAATCGTATTGACTCGGCGCAGTCAGCCCGAGATGGCGTTGTTGCTCAACCGATGCTGGCTCTGTATCACCTTGAGTGACGATAATTCTGCGAAGGTTAGCACGGTGTTCGCCGGGCACGTCTTGCCAAGCAGCCTCACCCATATGATCGCCAAAATGGATTTTTCGGTCCTGTTCCTGTGCATTTAAGAAAATACCCCAACGATAGTCGGGCATCTTCACATGGCCAAACTGAGCCCATCCTTGTGGATCTACGCTGACAGCGGTGCGCAGATAGACGTCAAAGTTTTGTGATCCGTCAGGACCCATATCTTGCCACCACTGCAAGTAATTAGGTTGCCAGTGCTCCAAAGCGCGTTGGAGGGTTCTGTCTTCAGACAAATTGACGTTGTTGGGTATTTTGTCACTGTAGTTAATGGATGTCATGTGAATCTCCTTGAAATTGAATCGTTAAACGCGGTTGAGGTCAAAGGCTGCTTTTTCGCCTTTGCCGTAGACCTTGAGAGCTCCTTTTTCACCAACCGCGTTGGGTCGGTTAAAAATCCAGTTTTGCCATGCTGATAAGCGACCAAAAATGCGCGTCTCCATGCTTTCTTTTTCAGAAAACCGCAAATTCGCCTCGAGTCCTGTCAGGCTGTCGGGGGACATGGCTGCCCGTTCCTCGACCGCCAGACGAATTTCGTCTGCCCAGTCAATATCATCGGGAGCTGCGGTGACCAAACCAAGTGCCAGTGTTTTTTGTGCATCCAAGAGTTGACCCACTGTGGCACGCGCAGCCTCTAAAGGTCCCACTTCCTCATAAAAGCGTCGTTGTAGCCGTGACTGATGATTAACCATGGGGAAGTACCCAAAGTTCATTTCACTCAGAGCCAAATGAGGCGTTCTTTCAGGGCTATCTGGCAGATCCAGCATATAAGCGCGATCTGCAGCAAATGCCAACTCCGCTAATGTGCCAACAAAACAAGAGCCCTCATCTATGAGTGCAAATAATGAGCGTGATGTAACGTCCACACGTGCTAAGGTGCGACGCAGCAAGCCAATCGTTTCATTGACCAACCAATGTTCTTGGTGCTGAGCCAAGAGTTCATCACTGCGCAGCGCCAGCTTGCTGTCACCCGCGGTCTTAAGCAACCAAGTGCCGATATCGAGCTCATTGGTGCGCAGGTTCAAAATAGCATCATCTAACTCCCTGGCCATTTGCAGGGGATACCAATTCGCTCCAGCAGCATGGATAGCCTGGATTGTCTCTGGCAATGAGCCTTTAGGTGAATGCACCGTCAAGGTCGCTGTGCGCTTGGCCCGGTCAATTTCAACTTGCACATACTCGTAAGTTATGCTGTCTGCAGCCATTTGACGCTTGAGTATGGGTAACGCAACACCTTGACCTGCTGCGGACAGGCCTGGGCGCTTGCAGTTGTGTGTTGTTCGCGCGGCTCTGGCTTGAACAGCCGCATCAAACTGAGCAGGCTTTGCCACTTCATCCACCAAACGCCACTCGACTGCGCGTTGACCGCGAACACCTTCAACGCTTGTGCAGAAAATATCAGCATGATCGTGACGTACTTTTCGTTTGTCAGTTACTCGCGTCAATCCACCCGTTCCGGGGAGCACGCCTAGCAAAGGCACCTCAGGCAAAGACACCGCAGAGGAGCGGTCATCGACCAATACAATTTCATCACAAGCCAAGGCCAGTTCATAGCCCCCACCAGCGCACGCGCCGTTAACGGCTGCTACGAACTTCAAACCACTATGCCTACTGGTGTCTTCGATACCGTTGCGTGTTTCGTTAGTGAATTTACAAAAATTCACCTTCCAAGCATGCGTTGAGAGTCCAAGCATGAAGATATTTGCACCCGAGCAAAAGATACGGTCACGTAGACTCGTGACCACAACGCTTTTCACTTCTGGGTGCTCAAAGCGAATACGGTTGAGTGCGTCGTACAACTCAATGTCAACGCCCAAGTCGTAACTGTTGAGTTTTAATTTGTAGCCAGGCCTAATTCCCCCGTCCTCATTGATATTGAGCTGAAGCGTTGCCACTTCGCCTTCGTACTTAACCGACCAGTGCTTGTATTGGCTTGGCTCAATTTGGTAATTGACGAGAGTCGTTTCATTCATTAATCGGTCTCCAGTTTAAAAATGATGCGAGCCTCTGACTTGTATTGATTCAAGGTCAGGCCCCAATATTTATGCATTATATTGCAACAATATTGGATTAACATGCATTTTTTTACAACCGAGGGTAAACGCCTAAAACCACCAGGAACTAAATGGGTCGGTTGGGGCTATTTGAGCGTTAGACGGCGAGAGGTAGGACCGTTCTAAGGTGAGCGCGCAGGATCTGGAAGGTTTCCTCAAGAGGCTGTGCACTGGTATCAAAGGTAACGTCGGCCTTTGCGTAAAAAGGAGCGCGCCCCTCTAGAATTAATTTCAGATCTTCAATGGCCTCGGCTCTGCCGGCCATGGGTCTCATGTCACCTTGGGCGGCTACGCGAGACAAATGATCCTCTGGGAGAGCTTGGAGCCAGACGGTATAGCAATGCGATAGCAACTCATTGAGTGTGGCGGTGTCGGAGACCAAACCGCCTGGGGTGGCAATAACCACTTCGGGATAAATCTGGATGGCCTCCTCTAGTGCGCGTCGCTCGTAGCGACGGTAAGCATGCGTGCCGTAGAGGTTATGAATTTCGCTGATGCTGCAACCCGCAAACTTCTCAATCTCCCGACTTAACTCAATAAAGGCGTAACCCAGGTCCTTGGCCAAGAGCTCTCCAAGAGTGGATTTACCCGCGCCTCGAAGCCCAATCAAGGCGATACGGTTGATGCGAGCGTGGTCCTGGGTGACTCCAAAAATCTCAGAGACTTGAAGACGTACCCTTCGCAAATCCTCCTCAGTGCGGGGACTGAGCATTTCTCTAATGAGTAGCCACTCTGGGGAACTGGTGGTGACGTCCCCTATTAGTTCGGCCAGCGAGCACTGAAGGGCCGTAGCAACTTGTTGTAATACAAGAATGGATGCGTTGCCCTCCCCGTACTCCAGACTTGCCAGGTGCCGCTCAGAGACACCTGCGGTTGTAGCCAACACCTTTCGGGTAAGGCCCCTCCTAGCCCGAAGGGCGCGCACACGCTCTCCAAGCGCTACCAATAAAGGGTTTTTAATCCCATCGACCTCTGTCATCTTGCCTCAAAGTATTCAAAAATAGGTATTATCCCGATAACATGCAATATACTGCAAAAAATACTGGACGTGCTGTTTAAATCATGCTAATCTTCTGACATGCATAATAATACATATTGATGACCATGGCAAGCACCCAACCCGTTGATGAAGAAATCATTCAAGCGCAGGACCGGTTCAAGAATCAACTTGCGTCAATCACAGCCCAAATTCACTCCCGTGCAATTAATCTCGAGTTGGACGCGTGGTTGAATCAAAACATGGGGCCGGATACCTCTATTTACCGGGAGCTCAAAGAGGCCTGCGAGCAAGGGGTCTCAAAGGGCTGGCTATGTAACCGCGAGGGAGGTGGCATTCGTTACGGGCGTATCTTCAAGCCGTCCGAAGAATTACACGGTTTTTCAGTTGACGTTGTCCTCATGGAGAACATCGCGGGCCCGCACCACACCCATCCAAACGGGGAGATTGATCTGATCATGCCCATTGATGATGAGGCAGAGTTCGACTCGCGCCCCGCGGGGTGGCTGGTCTGCCCACCCGGTAGTGCACACAAACCGACTGTGACAAAGGGGCGTGCTCTGGTGCTTTACCTCCTGCCAAACGGCGCTATTGAATTCACCCAACAATAAAGGTTCCAATGAGCGAACTCCTCCCCAACTACATCAGTGGCAAATGGATCAACAGCACTGGGCGTGGTAGCGCGTTGATAGATCCAGTTTTAGGTACCGAGCTCGTGCGTGTCGATGCCTCTGGAGTTGACCTGGCTGGTGCGTTTGCTTTCGCCAGAAATACCGGCGGCTCAGCCCTTCGCAGTCTTACCTACCCGCAACGAGCAGCCATGCTGGCTGCGGCATCGAAATTGTTACAGGCCAACCGAGACGCTTACTACGACATCTCCATTGCCAACAGCGGAACTGTTAAAAACGACACTGCAGTGGATGTTGATGGAGGTATTTACACCTTAGGCACCTATGCAAAATTAGGTCAAAATTTGGGCGACGATCACTTCTTATTAGACGGGGACTGGCAAGCACTGGGCAAAGACCCTCTTTTTCAGTCTCAACATATTCTTACTCCGACCCGGGGAGTTGCTCTCTTTATCAACGCCTTCAATTTCCCCTCATGGGGTTTGTGGGAGAAAGCAGCACCCGCACTCCTGTCTGGTGTGCCTGTCATTGTCAAACCCGCAACCACCACGGCTTGGTTAACACAGCGAATGATCAAAGATGTCATAGACGCGGGCATTTTCCCAACTGGAGCGCTGTCTATCATCTGCGGCAGTTCTGCTGGTTTGATGGACCAACTAGAGCCCTTTGACGTTATCTCCTTCACAGGCTCTGCGCAGACAGCCAGCATCATTCGCGCGCACCCTGCAGTGACGCAAAAATCCGTGCGGGTCAATATCGAAGCCGACAGTGTGAACTCCGCGCTCCTCCTGCCTGGTGAGAGCGCCTCCAGTGAAGCCTTGGATTTACTCGCTAAAGAAGTGGCACGTGAGATGACCGTCAAAGCGGGTCAAAAATGTACAGCCATTCGCCGCGTATTCGTGCCCCAGAGTTTATACAGCGCAGCTGCACAAGCGATTTCAGCTCGATTAGAGAAAACCACCGTTGGAAACCCCAGACACGAATCCGTTCGAATGGGCTCTCTCATCAACCGCGAACAATACAACAGCGTCGCGCAGGGCTTGGCTTTTTTAGAGCAAGACTGCGAGACCTTGCACAGCGCAAACAAACATACCTTGATAGACGTGGATCCAAGCGTTGCTTGCTGCGTTGGACCCACACTTCTTGGAACGCGCACCGCGAGTGGCAGTGACGCTGCTAGGCGAGTTCACGACACCGAGGTGTTTGGCCCTGTCGCGACACTCATCCCATACAGAGAAAACGATTTAAATCACGCATTAGAGCTCATCCGCCGCGGGCAAGGCTCTTTGGTGGCGTCAGTCTTTGCAACCGATCACACGAAACTGGCTCAAGTCATTCCAGAGCTCACCGACACTCACGGTCGTGTTCATCTCGTCTCCCCCGATGTTGGCGCCGTGCACACAGGGCACGGCAATGTGATGCCCCAGTCCCTTCACGGAGGACCCGGCAGAGCCGGGGGCGGAGAGGAACTCGGGGGTCTGCGAGCACTTTCCTTTTACCACCGCAGAGCAGCAGTTCAAGCCAGCACGGTCGTCTTATCGAAACTCAAACCAACGGGCGTTTGAGCCGCCCCCCTCTTACACAAATACTTTATGAACACTGATTTAAATGGACATGCTGGTGTAGCACCACCCCCAGAAAAATTTAATTTCGCCAAGTACTTATTAGACATCAATCAACACCGACTTGAGCGTCCAGCCTTCATAGACGACGCAGGCGTCATGAGCTATGGTCAACTCGAAAAACGCGTGCGCAGCTTAGCCTCTGCGCTGAGAAGCATTGGTGTGCGCCGAGAGGAGCGAGTGTTGTTATTGATGCATGACTGCAACGATTGGCCCGTGAGTTTTTTAGGAGCCATGTACGCGGGACTCGTGCCTGTTGCTGTGAATACGCTTTTAACCGCCGACGACTATGCCTATATGCTTGAACACTCAAGAGCACAGGCCGTTTTGGTATCTGGTGCGTTGTTACCCACTTTAACTGCAGCCATGACACGGTCAGACCATGAAGTGGTCAAAGTCATTGTCTCCAACCCTGTTGCGCCCCTTCACCCCTCAGAGGTGGAGTTTGATTCATTTTTGCGTGCCCACGAGCCCCTTGCCAAAGCCTGTATGACAAGGGCCGACGATCCCGGATTTTGGCTCTACTCGTCGGGCTCTACGGGTCGCCCCAAAGGCGCAGTGCACTCTCACGCTAACCCCTACTGGACATCGCTACTTTACGGTAAAGGAGTTTTGAAAATCAGTGAAAACGATGTTTGTTTTTCTGCAGCAAAACTATTCTTTGCCTACGGCTTGGGCAATGGACTGACCTTTCCGATGTGTGTGGGTGCTTGTGCGATTTTGATGGCTGAGCGCCCTACACCGGAGGCAACTTTCAAACGCTGGACGGGAGGAGTGGGTGGGGTTCGTCCAACTGTCTTTTTCGGAGCGCCCACTGGCTTTGCTGGGATGCTCTCGCATCCAAGCCTGCCCAGCAAAGAGCAGGTGTCGATGCGTTTAGTGTCCTCAGCGGGTGAGGCCCTTCCTGCAGAAATTGGGGAAAGGTTCACAAGACATTACGGTGTGAATATTGTCGACGGAATAGGCTCTACGGAGATGCTTCACATTTTCATCTCCAACCGCCCTGGGGAAGTCAAATACGGGACCACCGGCTGGCCTGTTCCAGGTTATGAGATTGAACTGCGCGGTGATGACGGCTTAGCGGCCCCCATTGGTGAACAGGGCGATTTGTATATCAAGGGCCCCTCAGCGGCCCTCATGTACTGGGGTAACCGCGAGAAAAGTCGGGAAACATTCCAAGGGGGATGGACCAAAAGCGGGGATAAGTACGTCCTCAACGATGACGGCACCTATACCTACTGTGGTCGCTCAGATGACATGCTCAAGGTCAGTGGAATTTATGTAAGCCCATTTGAAGTAGAGGGCACATTGATACAGCATCCCGCGGTCTTGGAGGCCGCGGTAATTGGGATCAACGACAGTGAAGGCTTGACGAAAACAAAGGCCTTTGTTGTTCGCAAAGCAGGGGCAAACGTGACAGAGGATGAACTCAAAGCCTTTGTCAAAGATAAACTTGCGCCCTATAAGTATCCAAGAATAATTTCGTTTGTGGACGATTTGCCCAAAACCGCAACTGGGAAAATTCAGCGCTTCAAACTTCGTCTACAAGAGCAGTAGTGCCTGCGCACTTACAGCGTCCACTATCCCTTTTCAACTATGGCCAAGACCTCATTTGCAAAGATCGATTGGCAAGCCCGCAGCGTCCAAATTGAGTACCAGTGGATTAACGCAGAGTTAACCAATCGTCCTTTATTGGTTTTTTTACACGAAGGCTTGGGATCCACGGCAATGTGGAGGGACTATCCCCAAGAGCTTTGTAACGTGCTTGAGATGAGAGGCTTGGTGTACTCCCGCCCTGGGTACGGCCAGTCCACGCCGCGTGGGCAAAATGAGCAGTGGGCTCCAGATTTCATGCACCGACAAGCCTTTGAAGTCATCCCTGCGCTCTTTAAAGCCTTGGATATATACGAAAAACCATGGCTGCTGGGCCACAGCGACGGAGGCTCTATTGCGCTGCTGCACGCATCCCAGTATCCTGTAGCCGGCTTAATCGTCCTGGCCCCGCACATCATGGTGGAGGATCTGTCCATTTTAAGCATTGAAAAAGCACGAGAAGCTTATGTAAACACTAATTTACGCCAGCGTTTAAGTCGCTACCATGCTGATGTAGATTCAGCATTTGGGGGATGGAGCCAAATTTGGTTAAATCCTGATTTTCGCAGTTGGACTATTGAGGAAGAAATCAAATCCATTCACTGTCCAGTCCTTGCCGTGCAAGGTGTGGATGATGAATACGGCACGATGGCACAAATCAAGGGGATTGCGCAAAGACTTGGACAAACACAACTGGTTGAAATGAACGCCTGTGGTCACTCCCCTCACCGCGATCAGCCCCAAAAGCTCAATGATATTTGTTTAAATTTTTTTAAAACCCACCAAAATACATCAACCGATTTAACCAAACAATAAATAGTAATTCAATTTAGGAGACCCTTATGAAAAGAAGACAAACAGCGAGTTTAGTTTTAACGATGGCCATGCTGATGGCCTCCCCCCTATCTTGGGCTCAAAATACAGGCAAACTCAAAATAGGCTTTATGCTTCCAGCCACAGGCACCTATGCGTCCTTGGGCACAGCTATTGAAAACGGCTTTCGCCTGTACCTGAGCGAACAAGGCGGCAAACTAGCAGGTCGTGAACTTGAATTTGTATCTGTGGACGATGAAAGCGATCCATCAAAGGCCACCGATAACGTCAACAAACTAATCAAACGAGACAATGTAGATGTCATCATCGGCTCGGTTCACAGCGGAGTCGCCATGGCTATGGCAAAAGCCGCAAAAGAGTCAGGAACAATTCTGATTGTGCCCAATGCGGGCGCTCAAGCAGTAACAGGCCCTATGTGTGCCATGAACATATTCCGCTCTAGCTTCTCCAACTGGCAACCCGGGTACGCGATGGGTGAGATAGCGGCTAAAAAAGGGAACAAACGCATTGTGACCATCACATGGAAATACGCAGCCGGTGAAGAGACCATGAAAGGTTTCAAAGATGGTTTTGAGCAAAATGGTGGAACCATCATCAAAGATCTAAGCCTGCCCTTCCCCAACGTTGAGTTTCAAGCACTCCTAACTGAAATCGCCTCTCTCAAACCCGACGCAGTGTTCACATTCTTTGCAGGTGGTGGCGCCGTTAAATTTGTAAAAGACTACTCCGCCGCAGGACTAAAAAAGAAGATCCCTCTTTACGGATCTGGGTTTTTAACAGACGGCACCTTGGACGCCGAGGGCTCAGATGCTGAGGGCATTTTGACAACGCTTCACTACGCAGACAATCTCAATAATAAACGCGATCAAAGCTTTAGATTAGCCTATGCAAAAACCTATAAACTACAGCCTGATGTCTACGCCGTTCAAGGCTATGATGCAGCTCAAATGCTTAGCATCGGATTGAATGCAACAAAAGGGGATCCTAAGAATATCAACGGCTTCGCACAAGCACTTCGCGCAGCAAAGATTGACAGTCCACGAGGAGCCTTTACATTGTCCAGCAGCCACAATCCCGTTCAAGACATCTACCTTCGCAAAGTGGTCGGCAAGGAGAACATTCTTGAAGGCGTTGCGCACAAGTCGCTTGCGGACCCTGGTTTAGGTTGCAAGATGTAATGCCCTCGAGATGAGAATCAAACCTAAACTCAAACCCGAACCTTAAAACTACACTTTGAGCTAAAAGTTCATTTACTGTTTATTCAACATCAAATATCCTAGATGGACTTTGCTACTTTTTTAATTCAGTGCCTAAATGCCTTGCAGTATGGGTTGTTGCTGTTTTTGATCGCATCCGGTTTGACCCTGATCTTTGGAATCATGGGCGTGATCAACTTGGCGCACGGTAGTTTTTACATGATCGGTGCCTACATGGCTTATGCATTAGCACCGATAGTCTCAGGCACTTTTGGAGGGGCGTTCTTTAGTACCTTGGTTCTAGGGCTCATACTCTCTGTGGTGTTAGGCTACTTTCTTGAGTGGGCGTTCTTTAGCTACCTCTATAAGCGTGATCATCTGCAGCAAGTGCTCATGACGTACGGCCTCATTTTGGTATTTGAGGAGTTGCGCAGCTTAAGCGTGGGGGACGATGTGCACGGCGTCACCATTCCCCCCTATTTAGACAAAGCCCTACCCTTAGGCGAGATGATGACTTATCCTCTTTACCGAATTTTCATAAGCGTAGTGTGCTTACTCTTATCAGTGGGTATGTGGTTTGTATTCACTCGCACCCGCTTAGGGATGATGATACGAGCAGGCACCAGTAACCGAGAGATGGTCGAGAGTTTGGGAATCGATATCACACTCCTTTACCGCATTGTCTTTGCAGCTGGCGTGGCCTTAGCGGCATTTGCAGGAATGATTGCAGCTCCAGTCTCAAGCGTTTACCCAGGAATGGGTGACGGTGTATTGATCATTTGCTTTGTGGTGGTCATCATCGGGGGCGTTGGATCGATCAAAGGAGCCATGCTTGCGGCCTTACTCATTGGACTGGTTGATACGTTTGGTAAATTACTACTCCCCCAAATTGCAGGCGGACTGATCTATGTGATGATGGCACTCATTCTTTTGTGGCGTCCAAAGGGTCTCTTTAAAGTTTGAGACACAGGTAACTCTATGCGCTATCACAAAACATTTGTCATAACCGTTTTTGGCCTTCTCGCTTTGTGGCCCTTTGTTGTCGGCTCATACGGAGCGGACTTAGTGGCTAAGATTATGATTTACGCCCTATTTGCACTCAGTCTGGAGCTCTTGGTGGGCAGCACTGGGTTGGTATGCTTTGGGCAAGCTGCTTTTTTTGGTGTCGGCGCCTATGCAGCCGTCCTATTGGCCCCCTCTGACGGTGGCACCCCTAGCCTTTGGTTGTCCGGTATTGAGTCGGTTGTATTGGCCAGCACTTTTGCTTTGGCAGTAGGCGCCCTTGCGCTGAGGACCCAGGGGGTCTACTTTATTATGGTCACCCTGGCGTTCTCGCAGATGGCCTATTTCATCGTTCACGATACATCTGTAGGCGGTGGAACCGACGGGATTTATATGTACGTTAAACCGACCTGGGGTTGGGTAGATTTGGACCAACCCCTGCAGATGTACGGACTCATTTGGTTAAGCTTGCTTGTTGGCTTTCTTTTTCTTTCTCAGCTACTGCGCTCGCCTTTCGGGCGTGCGTTGGCCGGCATTAAAGTCAATGAGCAACGGATGATTGCAACAGGCTTTTCTGTCTACCCTTACAAGCTTGCAGCATTCACGATCTCTGGCGCAGTTGCTGGAGCGGCGGGTTACTTGTTTGCCGTTAAGGACGGATTTGTTAATCCAGAGCTCCTTGGATGGCACTTAAGCGGTACAGTTTTGGTAATGATCATTCTTGGAGGACTGGGACGCATGCACGGTGCAATTATTGGTGCCTTTGCGTTTGTCCTCCTACAAGAATTTTTTCAGTCTGAGCTCATCTTTGGTAGTTTTACCAAACACTGGCACCTTGGACTGGGTTTGACCATCATTGCCTGTGTAGCCTTAATGCCCAGTGGGTTGACAGAGCTTCCTCGCCAATTCTTAGACCGGCTTTTGGGCAACTCCAACCACCAAGCAGAGCGCTCTCAAGAGGAGCTAACATGAACGGCGAGATTTTAATGAGGTGCGAACACCTCAGCCGCCACTTTGGCGGTTTAGTTGCCGTCAACGATGTATCTATTGAATTAGAGAGAGGCATTGTTCACGCCGTCATTGGTACCAATGGTGCAGGCAAATCTACTTTGATTAATTTACTCTCAGGGGAACTAACGCCCTCATCGGGGCGAGTCGAATTACTAGGTCAAGACGTCTCAAACTGGACTCAGTCTGAACGTGCCCGGGCCGGTTTGGGTCGCAGTTACCAGCGCAACACCATCTACCCAAGCTTTAGTGTTTTAGAGAACTGTAGGCTTTCTGCACAGGCAAAAATTCAAACACCCTGGGCATTTTGGCGAGTGGCCCAAAGTGACCCTAAAACACTGGAAATTGGACGTGAAGCCGCTCACCTTGTTGGGCTGGGTGACGTGCTTGAGCGCCAAGCCGGGTTTTTGAGCCACGGGCAAAAGCGTCAACTCGAAATTGCGATGTGCTTGTCCACTGCGCCAAAAATATTACTACTAGATGAGCCCTTAGCCGGCATGGGTGCAGAGGAGACCGAGCGCATGCTGCTTCTTTTACAGAGGCTAAAAATACACCACTCTATTTTGCTCGTTGAACACGATATGGACGCTGTTTTTCGTATAGCACAGCGCATCACAGTGATGGTCAACGGCAGTGTGATTGCCTCAGGTTCAGCAAACGATGTTCGGAACAATCCACTCGTGCGTGCAGCCTATTTGGGGGAGCACTGATGTCCTCAAGCAATGAGATCATTTTGAACGCACAACGCCTGCATGCCTGGTACGGCAGTAGCCACGTTTTGAACGGGGTGGATATCAGTATTCGCAGAGGGGAGACTGTTGGACTACTGGGTCGAAACGGCATGGGCAAAACCACCCTTATACGCACGCTGCTTGGACACATCACACAGCGCGATGGCAGTATCAGCCTCTTCGGGCATGACATCTCTAAAGCTCGCCCCCACGAAGTGGCACGCCTGGGGATTGCGTACGTCCCCGAAGGACGCGGTATCTTTGGTAACCTAAGTGTTCGCGAGAACATGGTTATGGCCTCGCGCAAAGGACGAGACGAGCGAGAGGAGCGAGAGGACTGGACACTTGAGCGTGTGCTGTCCATATTTCCCAGGCTCGCCGAGCGTCTAAATCACCAGGGCAATCAACTCTCAGGCGGGGAGCAGCAAATGCTCTCCATTGGACGTGCGTTAATGACTCATCCAGACTTAATCATCCTTGATGAAGCGACAGAGGGACTCGCGCCCTTAATAGTTGAAGAGGTCTGGCGCGTCATAGATGAAATAAAGAAATGCGGCTTAGCCGTATTAATCGTAGATAGAGATTGGCACAAGGTCTTGTCCAAAAGTAACCGAGCTCTGGTTTTACAAAAAGGACTAGTCGCCCTAGAAGGCGACTCCAGTCATTTGATTCAGAACCCAGAACTTGCCCAGTACTTAGGCGTCTAACTCAGCGCGGCTTTAAATCGAGACCGAACCCTTGACACAAGCCGCGACATGTCCACCTACCCATACGTCGCCCGCCGCCTTTTGAATATAGACTCTGCCCTGCCTTCCCAGTGCAGTGCCCTGTGATACGGTGTAGTTATCCTTGGATAGACCAGAGTTCGTCATCCAACTGGCAATACCCGCGTTCAAACTGCCCGTGACCGGATCTTCAGTGATACCAAAAGGCACGACAAACGCCCTCACCTCATAATCACACTCACCCCCACTAGGGTATGGACCAATCACACCAAGTTTGAACTCTTTGAGCTTTGAGGCATCTGGCTTTATTGAGAGAACCAGTTCAGCAGTTTTAAGCATGACAGCGCACCACCCGGGTCCATTGTCTACCCACTGATGGGCGGTGATGTCGGCCTCATTCACGCCAAGCGCGTCCGCTAATTTCACCAAAGTACTCCCATCGAGTGGTCCAGTTCTGATCAAAGGCGGCGCTGCAAAACTGAGTAAGTCCTTATCGCGTCGAATCTTAATCAAGCCGATCTCACACTCTTGAATAATAAAATCCGAAGACTTGGGTGTGCCCCCATTAGCAAGCCACGCATAACAAGAGCCCAGCGTTGGGTGCCCCGCAAATGGAAGTTCTCTGCTTGGGGTGAAGATTCGGACCCTGTAGTCTGCTAATGGATTCACGGGGTTTAGCAAAAACGTCGTCTCAGAAAGATTTGTCCAATTGGCAAACTGTGCCATTCGATGATCTGATAGGTCGTCTGCTGAGTGCACAACCGCCAAGGGATTGCCAAGCAAGGGCTGATGGGTGAATACGTCTACTTGGCTAAATAAATAATTCTTAATCATCGCTTTATATCCTTTGATTCTATTGGGATGAGCATTACAAGCAGTATATCTGCACCTTTACCGTGATGGGCAAAAGACTCTTCTAGGTACACGGTACCTGGACAAATGATTTAAAGAAGCTACACCACTTCGACAGGGAATGTATGGTGGGGTACAGACGAATTATCAATTTCATGTTAAATTCGGCCTTGGGCTTACAGTGAATTGAAAGATGTGTAAATCTACGACTCAAAAATAAAGTAGATATTTTATTTTTGAAGCAACCAACCCACTAGAAAAATTAACGCCCTCAAAGGTCGACTATATGAAGATCTTTTCAAAGAGCCCGCAGGGGCGTACGGTTTGTATAAGAACTTCGAGAGCAACTATTTATCTGCTTTCATTAACCTTATTTCATACAAATGTGCATGCGCAAGTACCGCCGCAACAAACAACGCAAGCACCCTCCGCTGGCTCAATTTTAGAGGGCATTAAAACTCAAAGGCCTATTTTTACACTCCCACAACCAGGCAAAGACCTAGAACACGCCTCCTTGCTTGAAGATGAGACCGGGGGGGAGAGGTTTACAGTTCGTACGGTTCACTTTGCGGGCAATCAAAGGGTTGAAACATCTGTACTTCAAAAGCTGATCAAGCCCTACATAGACGGCCCCGTTAGCTTCACAGAACTCAGCAAAGCGTTGGACGCGCTAACGCTTTACTATAGGGACGAGGGATGGTTGGTGCGTATCATCTTGCCCGAGCAAGATATTACAAACGGTGTGCTTGTCATCCAAATACTGGAGGCCTCCCTTGGACAGATTTTGATAGATAACCAGTCAAAACACGTTTCATCAGAGCGCGTACAGGCCTGGATTTACAACGCTATTCCTCGCCGGACATCGATCTCGCTCGCTGAGTTTGAACGAGCCATGCTGAGCTTAAACGATCAACCCGATCTGCGCGTGTCCAACTCCCTCAAAGAAGGTGCGTACCCGGGGGAGACGATTCTTTTGTTAACCGTGACGGACAAACCCGCAGTTGAGGGGGTCGTAGGGGTAGATAATTTTGGTCAATACGCCACAGGACTCAACAGAGTCAGCGCAAGTATAAGTTTGAATGGCCTCAAGGGAGTCGGCGAACAAGTCAATTTGTTCGGCTTGTACACCAAGGGCTCAAACTATGAGCGTGTCTCAGTCACTGCACCCTTGTCCGAGAGTGGTCTTCGCGGCGGAATCAACGCAAGCTATTTGACCTACGGAGTTATAGAGGATAAGTTTAGTCAATTACAAGCACACGGACAGTCAAACTCGCAGGGTGCTGAGCTCACCTACCCCGTGATTCGCAGTCAATTCACTAATCTGTTTGTGCTGGGCAATTACAACTACAGCAGTTTCTCCAACTTCGCCGTTGCGCAGGCTACAAGTCAATACAGCACCTCAGTTTTTCAGGTAAGTTTGAGCGGAAATCATCAAGATGGTTTTTTCAGCGGAGGGGTCAATTCTGGCTCCGTGGTTGCTTCAACGGGTATGGTGTATCTTAATAACTCCCCTTCCCTGAGCGCAGATCAAAGCGGGCCACAAGTCAACGGTTACTTTAATAAATTGCGCTATACGCTAAACCGTCAACAATCCATCACCCAAAACTTAACGGCTTACCTTGGCACGTCAGGTCAATTTGCAAGTAAGAATATGGACCCCTCAGAGCAACTGTACCTTGGGGGACCTTACGGGGTCCGCGCCTACGCCAGCGGACAAGCCAGCGCGAGTCAAGGCACATTGAGCACCTTTGAGTTATTACAAACACTACCCATGCATTTTGTAATAACTGGTTTTTACGACTACGCAGGGGTCCAGAGCTATAAGAAGAGCAACTTCTCGGGCGCCCCCGCCGACAATGCCTATGCCTTGCAAGGAATTGGAACCAGCCTTGGGTGGAGCAATTCTAGGGGGTTACAAATAAAAGGGATGTGGGCCGCACGCACAGGCAATTTACCCATATCCGTTGCGCAGTCTCTCAATCAAAACAGTGGCAACTGTTGCAACAGGTTTTGGTTGACTGCGTCTGTACCGTTTTAATGAATACCGGTTCTTCTAAGATTTATTAGACTCTATGCCATGAATCACACTTTTAATGTGATGCGGGGCTTTTTACGGGGCAGGCAGAAAGCTCCTCGCGAATTGCGATATTCAATACGTCACCGATTCTCAATGTCACGGCACTGTAGCTATATTTCGCTATTAGCATTGATGATTTTTAGCCCAGCAAAGGGCGCACCTCCACTCCCCAATCAACTCCCAACGGGAGCTGTGGTGACAGGCGGTACTGCAACGATAAATACAGTCAACTCTGTTAACAGCACCTTAAATATCAGCCAAACCAGTAACCGAGCCGTTATCAATTGGAATACGTTTGATATAGGCACTAACGCTACAGTCAATTTTCTTCAACCCAGTGCGGCTTCTGTTGTACTTAACCGTGTCAATGCAGCAAATCCCATTCAGATATTTGGAAGTTTAAATTCCAACGGTGTAGTCTATCTAACCAACACCTCCGGAATTTATTTTGCACCCAGTGCAAACGTTAATGTCGGTAGCATTTTGGCAACCACACAACAAATGGGTTCGCTGAGTTTCATGAATGGGGGGACAACGTTTCAGACAACGCAAAAAGCTGCTCTATTGCTAAATGAGGGCTCCATTCGGACAAGTATGGGCGGCTATATTGCCCTCATGGCTCCTGAGGTACAAAACAGCGGTGTGCTCATCGCTGAACAAGGAACCATTGCACTTGTGGGCGGCAATCAGTCGGTCACGCTCAGTCTAGGTCCCTCTTCAACTTTGAACAATGTTACCGTTGCACCCAGCCTCCTAAAGAATTTGATTCAAAATCATTTTGCTGCACCGGGTCCAGACGGCTCAATCCTTTTGTCAAGCCAGGCCGTTGACCGGCTAAGGGGTAGCGTCATTAATTCTGGCACCCTAGAGGCCAACGGAGTTACGACCAATGCGGGGCGAATTATTTTAAAAGCCAGTAACGCCGTCATACTCAACGGCACCTTAAGTGCAAGCGCAGCGAACAACACCGCAGCAGACGGAGGAGTTATTTACGTAGCAGTCGACCCCAAAAACCCAAAGGGGGCGACAACTATCAATGCAAGTATAAGTGCGCTAGGGGGAGGCCTTGGGGGCACAGGCGGCAGCATCGAAACCTCTGCAAGCAACGTATCGATAGGACCTCTTACAAAGATTAGTACCACTGCTGCACAAGGGAGACAAGGTAAATGGATCATTGATCCTACAGATTTCACAATCGCAGCCTCTGGGGGCAACATCACGGGCGCAACGGTCTCCTCCAATTTGGCCAGCACAGATATTTCAATCTTGAGCACACAGGGCACCTCTGGGACCTCGGGAAACATCAATATCAACGATCCAGTTAATTGGTCAAGTAATAATTCCCTCACGCTGAATGCTCAAAATAACATCCATATCAATAGCCCCATTACTGCGACTGGAAGTACTGCCAAGCTGATTTTGCAATACGGCCAATCGGGTTCGAATTTAGGTAACACTTCCAATTATTTAGTCAATGCACCCATTAACCTTCAAGCTGGAAATAACTTTAGTACGCAACTGGGGACGGACGGCGCAGTTATTAGTTACGTCGTTTTAAATTCTCTGGGAGCTGTTGACAGCACGAGCGGTGTTGATCTTCAGGGGATCAACGGGAGACTTGGAGGAAATTTTGCGTTGGGCTCCAATATTTTTGCCAGTACTGGGGGATGGAATAACGGCGCTGGTTTCACGCCGATTGGGTCGACTGCTGCGCCTTTTACTGGAAACTTTGATGGGCTCGGACATACCGTTGCCAGCCTGAGCATCAATCAGCCCGGTACGGCTAATATGGGACTCTTTGGTGTTACGAGTGGTTTAAACATTATTCAAAATATTGGCCTGACGGGGGGCAATACGATTGGAGGAGCAGGAACGGGCGGACTTATTGGCAATAGTGGCTCTAGCTTGGTGAACAACAGTTACAACACGGGTAGCGTAACCGGCGCAGCAGGTACGGGTGGTTTGGTCGGCAGCAGCACTGCTGGCAATATCACCAACAGCTTCGCAACAGGCGTGATAGTTGGGGCCGCAGGTAGCGGTGGATTAGAAGGGTCGGTGACCACTGGCAGCATCACAAATAGTTATGCTACAGGCAATGTGAGTGGTGCAGCGGGTACGGGTGGGCTTATAGGCTCATCAACATCAGGCAACGTGACCAACAGTTATGCAACGGGCAACGTCAACGGCGCCGCGGGTACGGGCGGCCTGGTGGGCTCCATTACTTCTGGATCAATCACGGACAGCTACGCAGTAGGGAGTGTGAGTGGGGGTGCAGGGGTGGGAGGGATAGTTGGGGCTACATCAGGCGCAGTGACCAGTAGCGTTTGGAATGTCACTTCAGGACCTGGCAGTTCGGTCGGAGGGGGGTTGGGCTTGACAACCACCCAAATGCAACAGCAGGCAAACTTTGCGGGTTGGGACTTTAATAATACTTGGTTCCTCTACCCGGGACTTACCTTCCCCCTGTTAAAGTCATTTATGACATCAGTGACAGTCACCGCTACTAGTCCAACCGTTCAATACGATGGTAATGCTTTTCTTGGCTCCTTGGGTGTTACTTATTCAACTCCTGTGACCAGCAACGTTTTAGGTGCCTTAGCTTTTATTGGCCCTGGAGTCAATGCTATTGATGTAGGATCTTATCCAATAACGCCCAGCGGTTTGTATTCAAATCAAACAGGCTATATCTTTAGCTATGTAGGTGGTAACTTAACCATTACTCAGGCTCCACTGCTCATTAGTGGCGCAACAACCCTGAGTATTTACAACGCCAGGGCTCAAACTAACACCTTTAGCACATCTGGGCTTAAGGGCAGCGATACCGTAACCGGGGTTAGCGGCCAAGCAAGCGGCACAAATTACAGTCCGACAGCCTATGCGGACACCCTTTCAACAGCTATTGGAACGGGTCTATCCAACTACGCTATCGCTTACACGAACGGTAGCTTAAACATTGGTCGAGCGGCGCTGATAGTGACAGGGGTGAACAATACAGCTCAATACACCAGTCAGTTGCAAACAAATAGCGGCGCCTCTTACGCAGGGAAACAAGGAAATGACACATTCACGATCAGTGGTTACGCAAGCGCCTTTAATTCCAGCCCCACCCCCTACGCTGACAACTTGGTGGTTAGTGGTGCGGCTTTGGCCAATTACACAGTTGTCCTTAACAACGGGAGTTTGGCGATTGGACAAGCGCCCCTCACCGTTATTGGTACAAATAACACAGTGCAATACAGCGGTGTTTCACAGATCAATACCGGGGCGACCTATAGCGGTCAGCTTGGAGGAGATACCTTTATCATCAGCGGCTACGCGAGTGGCTTGAACTACAGCACGACCCCCTACTCTGATCACTTGAATATCAATGGCCCAGCTTCTGGGAACTACAACGTCTCCTACACAAACGGGAGCTTAGTAATTGGACAAGCTACGCTTATCGTGACCGGAGTTAATCATTCAGTGCAATACAACGCCAACCCTCAGTTTAATAGCGGCGCCTCCTACACTGGTAACAAAGGAAGCGACACGTTCACTATTGCAGGCTACGCAAACGGTCTTAATTACAGCAAGAATCCCTATGCTGATAACTTGGTAGTTAGCGGTGCGTCCTTGGCCAACTATAGCGTTATCTATAACAACGGGAATCTGACGATTGGACAAGCTACGCTATCGGTGAACGGGACAAATAATACGGTTCAATATAACGGGACCAATCAAACACACAGCGGCGCAGTCTACAGCGGCCAACAAGGTAGCGACACCTTCACAATCAGCGGCTACGCAAGCGCCCAAAATTACAGCGTCACCCCCTATGCTGATAACTTGGTGGCTAGTGGTGCAGCGTTAGCCAATTACACCGTTGTTTATAACAACGGTAGCTTGTCTGTTGGGCAAGCTACGCTGAGTGTTATTGGTTCAAACAATACGGTTCAATACAACGGTTTTACACAAAACAATACCGGTGCAACATACAGCGGGCAACTCGGGGGCGATACCTTCGCCATCAGCGGATACGCTAGTGGGCTCAATTACAGCACCTCGCCCTATACTGATCACTTGGTGGTAAGCGGTGCGAGTTTGAGTAACTATAAGTCAGTGTATGTAAACGGCAGTTTATCGATCAGTCAAGCACCTTTGAGTGTTATTGGATCAAGAAATTCGGTTAAGTACAGTGGTATTTCACAGAGCAATACCGGTGCAACCTATAGCGGTCAACTTGGAGGAGATACCTTTATCATCAGCGGCTACGCGAGTGGCTTGAACTACAGCACTACCCCCTATTCCGATCATTTGAGCGTCAGTGGTGGATCCGCAGGCAATTACAAGGTCACTTACAACAACGGGAGCTTAAGCATTGAACAAGCTACGCTCACGTTGACAGGCTCGAACAATAGCTTGCCTTACAACGGTAACTTACAGACCAACAGTGGAGTCACTTATACGGGTCAACAAGGAAGTGACAGCTTTACTATCCAGGGGCTAGCGCAGGGAACTAATTACAACTCAATTGGGTATTCAGATCATTTGACTGCAGCCGGTAGTGCTTTAGTCAACTATGCAGTAATAGTCAATAACGGATCTTTGTCAATTTCAAAAACTGCATTATCAGTAAATGGCTCGAATCAATCGGTAATCTATAACGGCTTAGTCCAGTCTAATCTGTTGAGCTCGCTAACAGTTGTAGGCCTCAAAGGGGGAGACACAATCACCTCGATCAACGGACTTGCGAACGGCAAAAATTACAGTCAGGCTTCTTATCCAGATAACCTGTCTGGTGCTACTGGAGTGGGCATATCAAACTACAACATCAGCTATACAAATGGAAGCTTAAGCATTGGACAAGCAGCTTTAACCATAATTGTCGATAACGCTACAAAAATACAAAATACACCCAATCCAGCTTTTACTTCCTCTGTAGTTGGATTTAAAGGATCAGATAATATTTTTAATTCAACAAATAATCAAATTAATTACGTGACAACAGCCGACACCCTAAGTCTCAAGGGGGTTTATGTCATAAGCTCTAATGGCTTAGTCCCAAAAACAAACAACTATTCTTTGACAAATGATATAGACGGAACACTAACCATTACAGATAGTTCGGTAGTTTCACAACAGAAGATTACCTCAACTGCTGTGTATAAAAATATGAACCCCTCTACTTTCGCAGAAACTCTCCCCTGCCTATCTGAGCCACCCCAAAAAGTTAAAACCGTTTACTTACCAGTTGATTGCGCACGGCATAGTCTGAATGTTGGTTATTGATATCCAACGAATGCGTTTTATTAAATAGATGTGCGTCTTATCTAATTTTTTTAAGATTCAAAAGTGTTGCTTAGCGAACTGATCTGCGCGAGCAATACCGGCATGATGACGCGGTAGCTAATTCTTGCTACCGACTCAGGCCAATCGCCTTCGCCAACTTGGAGACTCTAATGAATACTGAAAACACACCAAAATTACCTCACCCACAAGCCAACATCAAACCCGGGGATGCTCACCACCCACAGGATCATAAATCTCCTGCTACGAGTCCCGGAGAACCAACATCCATCACAGGAAAAATTACCAAGTTCTTATTTAACGCTCACAGTGACGTGGATGGGCTACTCTTAGACGGGCAGCACCAAGTACATGTTCACCCTCACGCCGCAGCAGAACTGATGAAGTCTGCAAAGGTTGGACAAACCGTCATTATTCAGGGCACTAAGTCCAAATCAGCAGATTTGATATTTGCGGTCTCAATTCACTGCGAAAACGGTGTGGTTGTTAAAGCGGGCGAGGACCATATGAAAAAATAATTTAGTTAAACTTTTACCCAAAGTGCGAATTAGGCTGTTTAAGCCCCTGCACTTGGGGCAATTACAAGCAATGCGAGAGCAAGACGCTAACGCTCAGTTAAATTAGAAACAATCAGCAGTCATTGATCTTGTCAGATGAGGAATGTATTTCATCAACCACATTCGGTTAAGCACCTGGGATTGAATAACCTCAATTTACTAACTTCTGTTACGTATATTTAACCCGATTTCCCCAATTTAGAATCTGCAGGAGCTTTTTCTAGACCTTAGCGATTTGGATCCCAACTACCCGATCCTGATCCTCTTGATGGCACTCTATTCCCATAGAACACCAGCCACCCCCAAAAAAGCACTCTTAAGTACCCATACCAAGCATCTTTTTCCTATCCAATGCTACATTTTTGTAAAGTTTAATGAACTTGTGTCGATTGTGGTTGTTGTGGATAAGCTTCCCTCCCGCATTATTGGGAGACACTTGCGTTTTATGAAGGTGCTCAAAAATGAAATTGATTCTTAGTACTGCTTTTATAGCTCTGTCACTGATTGGTTGCTCCAGCATCGTGAGCACCAATGAATCAGCAAAAGTACCTAGCCCAACTATTACTGCATCCGAGTCTCTGGCTAATTATGAGATCAAAGAGCAAGTCAGGGGGCAAGCTTGTGTTACGAAAACACTCGGACTGATTAACTCAGGAGACAAAGCGTTTATCAACTCGTCTGGTAATACCTACATGAATGGGGTAGAGAGAGCTAAAGCTGCTGCTTCCTACAATGCTCTATCAAAAGAAGGCTTGACAACAGATATTTTGGTCAATCCTGTATGGGAAATTCATCAAAATAGTTCATTTTTTGTCGAAGACATTTGTGCCAAAGTCGTTGGCTATAGAGGAGTCATAAGAGGTTTCACACAACTAGAAACCACTGCGAAATCGCAATCAAGTAAGTCCTCATTTCAAGCACCCATTGAGAAAAGAGTAATCAACTCTCATTTTGACTCGCAAAATCAAGAAACAAGTAAAGATACAGAGAAAAATTATCACACTGAATCATTACACGCTGAAAAAGAAAACTCAAAAGAGGCATCAAAAGAGAAGTCTAGCCAAGGCCATGGACACGAAGTTCATTGGGGATACGAGGGTGAGAATGGTCCAGAACACTGGGGCGAGAGTTTCCCGACTTGTGGAGCAGGCAAAACTCAATCTCCACTGAACATAGTTGGTCCTTTCGAAAAATCCAAGGAAACTTTGATGGTTGACTACGTTTCTAGTCCACTCAAAATATTAAACAATGGTCATACGATTCAGGTCATACCTGCACCCGGCAGCAAGTTATTGATCAACAGGGAAGTTTTTGATTTACTTCAATTCCATTTCCACAGACCTAGCGAGGAAAAAGTGGATGGCAAGGGCTCTGCGATGGTCATCCATTTTGTTCACAAAAACAAGGACGGCAAACTGGCTGTAATTGGGGTTTTGGTCGAAGAAGGAAAGGAAAATTCCTTTATCAAGACACTATGGGATAACCTCCCCCCTAAAGTTGGAGAAGAGTATTTACCTGAAAGAGTTGAGTTTGATCCAACCTCATTAATCCCTACTGACACGAGTCACTTCACCTATGAAGGCTCTCTGACAACGCCGCCTTGTACAGAAGGCGTAATGTTCTACATCATGAAAACTCCAGTTGAGATTTCTAAATCTCAAGTCAACAAGTTTCCGTTTAAATTAAACGCAAGACCTGTTCAAAAGCAAAATTCGAGAAAAATTTCCAGTACATCTTAAGCATATCTAACTGGTAAATATGGAAGTTAGGCTGCACTACCAATTGCAAAGTTCCTAGGACTGTTCCTATGACTATTAGGACTCTGATCGCCTCATTCATCACAAACAGCTTGATGCAATCCTAATTGCAATGGACTGCCCGGGAAGGATCGCCCCCCCGACCTAAAGCTTAGAAGGGCTAGTGCTTGGCCATAAGTTATTGATTTTTTTAAGTTATCTTAAACCGTGTAACAACTGTGCAATGCGAGTCTAAGTATTTTCGCTTCTCCACCACATAATGTTTAGCATTGCTTTACATTTTTCTGCTTACCGCTAAACTTGTTGATATCAAAAAAGAAAGCTGACTATGGAAGTGGTCCTTAGAAAATACGGCAATAGCACCGTTGCAGTATTACCCCCCGTTGTTTTAAAAGATATCGGACTCAGAGCCGGTCAGTCCTTGTCACTAGAAACAACGTGTGACGGAAAAATAGTTCTTAGCCCTAAAAAAAGTTATTCCCTATCTGAATTAATGTCGCAATGCGATTTAAAAGCCAAGCCACCTAAGGATCTAGAGTTATGGGATAACTGCAAACCGATTGACCAAGAAGTATGGTGAAAAAATATTTTGATTGCGGCGATATTGTGAGGGCGAGCGTTGAACCCTGAATCGGTCACAAAATGAAAGTTGAGACTAGACTTGCCCTAGTCTTAACGACTGAAAAAATCTTAGCAATAATCAAAGTTCTTAAAAAAGATATCAAGAAAGGATTAAATGAAACACAAAAAAGTCAAAACTTTGGTTTCAAGTCTAATAAAAAAAAGAAACAAGGCATTGACCATTAATGAGATAAATGATGCGACCCAAAAGGCTTGGTCAAAGTCATAGCGAGACCAGTTGCCGCATCCAAGTGAAATTGGTCTGCCCGGAGGGGATCGAACCCCCGACCCACAGCTTAGAAGGCTGTTGCTCTATCCAACTGAGCTACGGACAGATCGGTTTTAATAAAAACTATTCAAAAGGTGTATTAAGTTCTTTTGGTAGGCATGTATTCTAATCGAATTTTTAACTTACCATCCTAACCAAATGTTTTAAAGCATTTCAACTATAGGAAAAATCCCAGATTCAATTTTTCTTACTCAGTTTTGCTCACAAAAATGAAAAACTATGAATAAACGTCAATTTTTAAGTCGCTTTGGTTTGAGCTCAGTCGCATTGCTTGAGACCTCTGTAAACGCCCAGCAGAACTACCTAAGTGCAGAGTCAGAGTTCCTATCGCAGTACATGGCGCAAGCAGGTCAAGCCAAATTAACCCCTAATGTAGAGGAGCAGACAAAGTATCACCTCTTAGATACCTATGCAGCCATCATTTCTGGTTCTGAGCTGCTACCGGGAAAAGCGGCAATGTCGTATATACAAAAATATGCTCCCCCAGGTAAATGCACGATCCTAGGCTCAAAATTGACAGCCTCTCCTGCTGACGCTGCCTTGGCCAACGGTGTGATGGCACATGCAGACGAAACAGATGACTCTCACAACAGGTCCAGATCACACCCAGGCTGCTCGGTTGTTCCAGCGGCTACAGCAGCTGGTGAAATATTTAAAATCTCAGGCGATCATTTACTGCGAGCGGTGGCGCTCGGATATGACGTTGGCACTCGAGTCGTAATGGCCATGGGTGGGCCTGAGTTCAGTTACTCCAGTCATAAAAGCTCACACAGCATTGCGGGAATATTTGGCGCAGCAAGTGCGGCTGCTTGCGCAGCACGCCTAAATCAACAACAAATGCGTTGGGTCATGGACTACACAGCGCAACAGTCATCTGGCATTTATGCATGGGGCAGAGATACGGACCATATCGAGAAGGCTTTTGTCTTTGCTGGAATGCCTTCTAAAAACGGTGTGACCTCCGCGCTTCTCGTTGAAAACGGGTGGAACGGTATCAATGATATTTTTAGTGGACCCGACAATTTCTTTGAAGCCTACGCACCACTTGCAAATAAAAAACTTCTAACAGACGGATTGGGTGAGCGTTTTGAGATCACACAAACGGATATCAAGAAATGGACTGTTGGCTCGCCCATACAAGGCCCATTGGACGCGCTTGAACTGATAAGACAGAAAAATCGTTTTGATCATCAGTCCATACAAAAAGTCCTGGTGCGCCTAGAGCCATCAACTGCAAAAGTAGTCTCCAACCGGGACATGCCAGATATCTGCTTGCAGCACATGGTAGCGGTGATGCTCTTGGACGGCACAGCCTCCTTCAAAGCAGCACATGATATTCAAAGGATGAAAGATGCCTCTGTCCTGGAGCAAAGAGCTAAAGTAGAGCTCATCTTTGATGATGAGTTAAAGCAGTTCATGCCCGTGCGCGTTGCAGTCGTAGAAGTCATTCTCAAAGACGGAACGCGTTACTCTGAGCGCGTCGAGGCAGTCAGGGGCACTCCCAGAAACCCCATGAGTCGCCAAGAGGTGATCGATAAGGCCTTGGATTTGATTGGACCAGTCTTAGGTTCCCACCAGGCCAAGGACCTGTCACAGCTGGTTTTAAGCATTGAAGCACAACCAGACCTAAGCAAATTGATCTATTTACTGAAAAACAATGCTTAGCGCTAAACCCTTAGTCGACTTAATTTCCCGCCAACCGCTTGATTAGTCGCGAATGCGTAAGACCTGCTCGAGACCAGGCCGGTTGGTCAGAGTTCGACTTATTTTTGGCTGGCTCTTTTGCGCAGCTCAAACTTTTGGATTTTCCCAGTAGAAGTCTTCGGTATCGCTTCAAAGCGAATGTCCCTTGGTACCTTGTACCCTGCCAACAAAGACTTACAGTGCGTCACCAACTCCTCAGCCGTCACCTTGGCGTCTGGGCGTAACTCAACGTAGGCAAGAGGTGACTCTCCCCATTTTTCATCCTCTTTCGCAACCACTGCGCAGGTCATTACGTCTGGATGGCGGTACAACGCGTCCTCAACCTCAAGGGAGCTGATGTTCTCCCCCCCAGAGATAATGATGTCTTTACTCCGGTCTTTGATTTTGAGATACCTATCTGCCTCCATCACAGCCAAGTCACCGGTGTGAAACCACCCCCCCTCAAACGCCTTTGCAGTCGATGCGGGGTTCTTTAGATAGCCCTTCATCACAATATTCCCCCTGAACATAATCTCTCCCATGGTCTCGCCGTCGGCGGGAAGTTCCTCCATGGTCTCAGGGTTAAGTAAGGTCATGCCCTCCTCAAGCATGTAGCGTACACCCTGTCGGGCGTTCAGACGTGTTTGTTCAGACAAACTCTCTTTGGCCCAAGAGGTGCGCTGCACAGCGCCTGCAGCGGGTCCATAGACCTCGGTTAGTCCGTAAACATGCAGCAATTCAAAACCAATTTTGCTCATCCCCTCAATCATCGCTGCTGGTGGTGCTGCGCCGGCCACCATTGCTTTGACTTTGTGTTTGATACCGCTTCTCAACTCAGGCTTAGCGGAGATCAAAAGATTGTGAACAATCGGGGCAGCGCAGTAATGATCGACTTTGTACTTATCTATGGCACTAAGAATCGAAGGAGCATCAGCGCGTCTTAAACAGACATGCGTCCCCCCCAACATTGCGATGGTCCATGGAAAACACCAACCGTTACAGTGAAACATAGGAAGCGTCCACAAGTAAACGGGAAACTCAGGCATGTGCCATGTGATGGCTTGGCAAGTTGCGTTTAAATACGCACCTCGGTGATGGGTCACAACACCCTTGGGATCTCCCGTGGTACCCGAGGTATAACTCACCGCTATGGCGTCCCACTCATCGTCTGGGCCTTTCAACAATTTAAGGGGCTCAAAACTGTGAATCCAAGATTCATATTCATAAGCGCCCAACCTGTCCCCAAGACCCGAGTACTCTGAGTCGTCCACATCAATGACTATCAACTCGCGGTTGTACTCATTTTTGAGCATCTTCAATGCTGAGGAGATGGTCGAGGAGAACTCTTTATCCGTAATCAATACCTTTGCCTCGCAGTGATTCATCTGCCAAGCAAGTAAATGTGCGTCCAGTCTTGTGTTCAGTGTATTGAGTACAGCATTGATCGCAGGCACAGCGTAGTGCGCCTCCACCATCTCCGGTGTGTTGGAGAGCATCACACTCACAGCCTCCCCCTTGCCAACGCCTATGGATTGCAACGCGTGGGCAAGCCTAGCAGAACGATCTCGAACCTGGGCCCAGGTGTAAGACCTGCTGCCGTGCACGGTTGCAACCAAATCTCCAAAGACCTCCGCACTTCGTTCAACGAAACTGACCGGAGACAGTGGTACGTAGTTAGCACTGTTTTTGCCTAAATCTTGATCAAAAATGGAGATCGCCATGCTTAAAACCTTTAAAACGTCAAAATATGAGACAGTTCTTGCGGTCTGACGTACAGGTCAATCTGTCACCCAGCACACAAACCCTTCAAAAATTGCCGTTTTATTTTATCCCCCTGCTTTCTAGTGCAATACTGGGTTTGTACGGGAGTGCTGGTCTTTTCCATTAAGGTTGATATAAATCAAAGGACGAAAAAAAACCACCCTAAAGAGTGGCTATTTCGGTTTTTTCAAATGGTCGGGGCGGTGGGATTCGAACTCACGACCCTCTGGTCCCAAACCAGATGCGCTACCAGGCTGCGCTACGCCCCGACAAGCCAATATTCTAACCCGAGCTGGGCTAAAGTTACGGCAGATACCCATAAAAATCACCATTTAGTCCACATTAATGCGTAAATTGGGGCTGGATTTGCGTATCAAGAATTCCAAAATGAAGGCATTCTCGGCCAAGGTTAAGACTTAATTGCTTTTTTCAAGCAAAATGCGAACTGAAGTGCGGCTTTTCACAGAGGCATGTGACGTACCAGCACAAGTGCCGCTTTGCTGTATCTTTGCTGTATCTTTGCCGTATCTTTGCCTTATGTTTGAATTGCACACGACCTCTCCCAAAGCATTGTCCTCCCCCCAAAAAATATTTCGAGACTGCGTTATGACTTACTTAACGTCCCATATCAGGGCCATCCTGTGCACCCGCCTCGTGACTTTACTCAAGTCCTATTTAATCAGTCCCGCCTTAATGACGGCCTTAGTCCTCACGACCTTGTACGGTGAAACTGCAACGGCAGGAAAGACGCTAGACTCCATCCGGCAAAAGGACATCGTGACCTGCGGAGTTAATACAGGGCTATCTGGCTTTGCCCAGGCCGATTCGCAGGGCAAATGGAGCGGTATCGATGTTGATATTTGCAAAGCCGTTGCAGCTGCGGTTTTAGGGAGCGCTGAGAAGGTACGTTATACACCGCTGTCGGCGCCTCAAAGATTCACGGCCTTGCAATCGGGTGAAGTCGACATCTTATCCAGAAACACTACATTCACCCTAACGCGTGACGCCTCTTTAGGACTGAGCCAAACGGTTGTGACCTTCTATGATGGTCAAGGATTTATGGTGCCGAACCAACTGGGCATCAAAACTCTCAAGCAACTCAAAGGCGCCACAGTTTGCGTTCAATCGGGTACGACCACAGAGAAGAATTTAACTGACTTCTCTAAGGCCAACAAACTAGACATCAAGCCTATTGTTTTTGAAAAGATTGAGGCCGCTAACGCGGCCTACTTTGCGGGTCGTTGCAAAGCTTACACCACCGACGCATCCGGGCTCGCATCCATACGCTCCAAGGAGGCGAAAAATCCCAAAGACCACGTCATCATGGCGGAGCTCATCTCTAAAGAGCCCATGGGCCCAATGGTGAGAAGAGGCGACGAGGAGTGGCTGGCTGTTGTGAAGTGGGTCATTTACGGTTTGATTGAAGCAGAAGAGTACGGTATTACAGCCTCAAATATTGAGCAATTAAAAGCCAATAGTTCAGATCCCAAAATTCTTAGAATGCTGGGTAAAACGGAGGACACCGGCAAGCTTCTTGGCTTGGACAGAGACTGGTTAGCCAGAGCAATTTCGAGCACCGGTAATTACGGAGAAATGTTTGAGCGTAATTTAGGCGAAAAAACAGCCCTCGGACTTAAACGCGGTTTAAACGCACAGTGGGGTAAAGGTGGATTGATGTACGCCGTGCCTATTCGCTAGGAGCTGAGAGTTTTGTAACGGCGCACTGCGTTATATTTGATATCTTTTTGAAGCCCCCTCAGCTTTTCACTTGAGATCCAAGCCCCCCGCAAATGAAACCTCCTGAAACTTTGCACAAAAGTTCCTACCCAGCACGAATCTACCAAGCCATCGTGCTGACTGTGCTCGCTTTGTGTGTGGTCGCACTCGTTTTGAACACCTTGACCAATATGCATCAACGCGGGATTCAGGGCGGGTTTGGTTTTTTAGCGGATCCAGCTGGGTTTGATATCAGCGAGTCCTGGATTGGTTTTGACTCCAACGATTCCTACGCAGCCGCATTTGCAGTGGGGCTTATGAACACGCTTAGGGTCTGCGTTTTATCCATATTTACCTGTACTATTTTTGGTGTTTTACTCGGGCTGGGCCGGGTTGGAGAGAACCCGCTCATCAAATTTACTTGCCAGCTTTATACCGAGGTATTTAGAAACATCCCGCTCCTCATCCAATTGTTGATTTGGTATGTCATCGTCGTTGAATGTTTACCCAGTGCACAAACTCCTTTGGATATGAGCCTTTGGGACTATCATTTTTTTCTAAGCAAGGAAGGTCTCGCCCTACCCTGGTTCAACCAAGGGGGAGTGAGACTTTTAGAGTCCCCCTCAATCGTTGATGGCAATTTATCGGGGGGTGCCTCACTGAGTCCTGAGTTTATCGCTCTCTTTACCGGACTTAGCCTTTATACGAGTGCGTTTGCAGCCGAGGTGGTAAGGGCTGGACTGCTGTCCGTAGACAAGGGCCAAATTGAAGCCGGCCAGAGCATAGGATTGACACGGTTTCAGATCACACGTCTGGTTGTCCTGCCGCAAGCGCTTCGCGTCATCATCCCTCCCATGGCGAATCAGTATTTAAATTTAATTAAGAATTCATCTCTAGCCGTTGCAATTGGGTACCCTGACCTGGTCAACATATCCAACACCACTCTCAACCAAACGGGACACGCGGTGGAGTGTGTACTGATTATTATGGTCATTTACTTAAGTATTTCGTTGATCACCTCTTGGTTGATGAATGCTTACAACAAACGGGTGATGCTGCGTGGATAATTCAAGTCAGTCTAGCCAGTCTACCCAGTCTACCCATCCTGCAGCCTCAACCATCAGCCGCCCCAATCTTCAACAGGGCGTGAATTCGCGTTCTCTTAAGACTTCGCGCATTTCAACACGCGTCAAGCACGTTGCAAAGTCATTGTTTGGCTCCCCCTTCAACGCCCTATGTACGCTCACCTTTATTTGGATTTTGATTCAGCTTTACCCCCCCCTAATAGACTGGGCTTACACAAATGCAGTTTTTGTTGCGGACCCCCAGGCCTGCCAAGACGCAAGAGGGAGCGGCGCGTGTTGGGGGGTTGTCAAAGAAAAATATGCCGCCATCCTTTGGGGCAGATACCCATATGCACAGCAGTGGCGAGCGCAGCTTGCGACCCTTTTGTTACTCGTCCTAATCCTTAGAAGCACCATTTGCGCAACCACCAGTGGCCTCAAGAGAGCTCACGCATTGGAGTGGGTTGGTGTTTTAATCATCATCTTTATTCTCATGAGTGGCTACCTTGGCCCAGTCGAGTTTTTAAGATCATCTGTGATCACCCCGCTACTGGGTGAGCCGTTCACGGTGGTCACAACAGATCTTTGGGGAGGATTGCCGCTGACCCTCATCCTCAGTTTTGTTTGCATTGTCTTGGCAACTCCTTTAGCGCTCGTTCTTGCTCTAGGTAGAGTCAGTGAGATAGCACTTTTTAGAGTGCTCAGTAAAACATATATCGAGATCGTTAGAGGCGTTCCCCTGATTAGCGTACTTTTCATGGCAAGCTACATGTTCCCCCTCCTCTTACCCAGTGGCTATTCGCCCGACGTGCTGGTCCGAGTAATTGCGGGTATATCGCTTTTCGCTGCCGCTTATTTAGCAGAAATCATTAGAGCCGGCATTCAAGCAGTACCAGAGTCACAAACCGAAGCGGCGCGCTCCATTGGCTTGAATTATTGGCAAACCCAGTACCTTGTGATCCTGCCCCAAGCCGTCAAAATAGTTATTCCCGGGATGATGAACAGTTTTATCGCAATCTTTAAAGATACTTCACTCATCACAATTGTGAGCCTGTATGAGTTAACGGGCTCGCTTTCGCTTGCAATGAACGGAGACGCACTTTGGCGCCCCTTTAAGCTAGAGGGTTACTTGTTCATTACGCTGATTTATTTTGTTTTTTGTTTTGCGATGTCTCGCTACAGTCTTTGGCTTGAGCACAGGCTCAGCCGCACTTGAGTGCGCAAAGAGCTTTCCAAGAAATCATCCCTTCAAAACAATTTAAACTTATTCATACCTTTCATACTTCGCCCTCATTTTGCTCACACCAATCTACCCCATGAATACGCAAGCCCCAGCAGTTGAATTTACCCTGGTTAACAAATGGTACGCAGACTACCAAGCGTTAAAGGACATCTCCCTGCGCATCGAGAAGGGGGAGCGTATTGTCATTTGTGGTCCCTCTGGCTCAGGCAAATCAAGTCTTATACGTTGCGTGAATGGGCTTGAGCCCTTTCAAAGCGGAAGTCTCAAGGTCTTGGGGCGCGAGTTAACGGACGGTGTACGTACTGTGCAAGCGATTCGTCAATCGGTTGGAATGGTGTTTCAGCAGTTCAATCTTTTCCCGCACCTGAGTGTGATTGAGAACTTAACGCTTGCGCCCCTATGGGTAGAAAAGCTCTCCCCTAAAGAGGCGCGGGAGCGCGCTTTGAGTCAACTCGCTCGCGTGAGGATAGCCGAGCAAGCCGACAAATACCCCAAACAACTATCAGGAGGTCAACAGCAAAGAGTAGCGATTGCGCGAGCTTTATGCCTCAAGCCCGAAATTATGCTTTTTGATGAGCCCACCTCCGCCTTGGATCCAGAGATGGTGGGGGAGGTACTCACCGTCATGACCCAACTTGCCAAGGAGGGCATGACAATGATTTGTGTGACCCATGAAATGGGATTTGCCAAATCCGTAGCTGACCGAATGGTTTTCATGGACCAAGGGGAGATTATTGAGCAAAACACAACCCAAGAATTTTTCACAGCCCCACAGATGCCCAGGACTAAGGAATTTCTCCAAAAAGTTCTATAAATATTAGGTAATTGATGCAAATCAAAAGCACCCATTACGATCGTGGGATATCATTTATGAAATTTTTAAAAAAAATCTAAAACAATGACTACTTCAAAACGCACAAAAGTTGCCATCATTGGCGCAGGACCTTCTGGACTTTTACTGGGCGCGCTCTTGCACAAAGCAGGAATTGACAACATTATTCTCGAGCGCCAATCCCCTGAATATGTATTATCTAGAATTAGAGCTGGTATTTTGGAGCAAGTAAGCGTTGACTTGTTACATGAAGCAGGCGTTGGCAAAGGCGTTGATGCGCAAGGTACAGTTCATCACAGCATTGAATTGGTATTTGCGAACGAGCGCCACCCCATCGATGTGACAGGTTTGACGGGCGGCAAAGTCGTTACCGCATACGGTCAAACAGAGGTCACGAAAGACCTCATGGAGCACAGAAGCTCCGAAGGCCTGGAGACCATCTACGAAGCCCAGGACGTTGCACTTCACAACTTTGATACCCAAAAACCATCCGTTACATACAAAGTGGGCAACACGGTACACACCCTTGAGGCCGACTTTATAGCGGGATGCGACGGATTCCACGGCGTCTGCAGAGCCAGCGTACCCGAGGGTGCTGTTCATGAGTACGAAAAGGTCTACCCATTTGGCTGGCTAGGTATCTTGGCTGATGTGCCACCTGTCTCCCCTCACGCAATTGTCTATGCCAACAGTGAGCGCGGCTTTGCCTTGTGCTCGATGCGCAGCATGACACGCAGTCGCTATTATGTGCAGTGTCCCATTGATGACAAGGTTGAGGACTGGAGTGATGAGCGTTTTTGGAATGAACTTAAATTGCGCTTAGATCCAGAACTTGCAAGCCAAATCATCACCGGCCCCTCTATTGAAAAAAGTATCGCACCACTGAGAAGTTTTGTCGCCGAGCCCATGCGCTTTGGAAGTTTGTTTCTAGCAGGCGACGCGGCCCACATCGTCCCTCCAACAGGTGCAAAGGGCTTAAACCTAGCGGCTACGGACGTTAAATACTTAAGCAGCGCGTTTATTGAGTACTACAAAGAAAAGAGTGCTGCGGGTATAGATCACTACTCTGCTCGCTGTTTAAAACGTATTTGGCGCGCTGAGCGTTTCTCCTGGTGGCTCACCTCTCTCATGCACCGGTTTCCGGATACCCAAGGGTTTGGTCAAAAAGTGCAAGAAGCAGAACTTGATTACTTGGTCCACAGTGAGTCTTTATCCAGATCCCTGGCTGAGAATTATGTGGGCTTGCCACTCGACTTTGGTGAGAAGTCCTAAGCACTAAGCTCGCCCACTCAAACTACAACTGTTGATAGCTCACTGAGGATTAAACCTCATTGAGCTATTTTTTTACCCAATTATTTCTTATTTCTCACGCGAGGATTTTGTGCGTTTTGAGAAGCAGTCCTTGAGCCTGAGGAGCCTGAGGAGCCTGAGGAGCCTGAGGAGCCAGAAGGTGGAGCACCAACGCTCCTTGGGGGTAGGCCCGTATGCTGGGTCAAAGTGGTTCCGCGTTTAACTGTCGTCTTCGCTGGTGATTTCATGCCAAATCCTGCGTCCCTTTTAGCTCCCACTTTAGAGGCAGGGGTGCTATTGGATCTGCGTGCACTCTCATACCCACCCGTTCCCATAGGCTGATAGGTCGGTATTAGGTGCTGGCGCCCGTTGCCAATCAGATCACTTCGCCCCATGGTTTTCAATGCCTCTCGCAAGAGTGGCCAATTCTTGGGGTCGTGCCACCTGAGGAATGCTTTATGCAGGCGCCGTCTCTTCTCTCCGCGGACGATATCGACCTGCTCGCTTTCACTTGAGATTTTGCGCAGTGGGTTTTTGCCCGAGTGATACATGGCTGTAGCAGTTGCCATGGGACTTGGATAAAAGGTTTGAACTTGATCTGCTCTAAAGCTATTTTTCTTAAGCCAAATGGCCAAGTTCATCATGTCCTCATCCTTGGTACCAGGGTGAGCGGCAATGAAGTAAGGAACCAAGAACTGCTTCTTACCGGCTTCTAGACTGTACTTATCAAACATTTGCTTGAAGCGGTCATAGGTGCCCATGCCAGGCTTCATCATCTTAGACAAAGGACCACCCTCTGTATGCTCTGGCGCAATTTTCAGATAACCACCCACATGGTGGGTGACTAATTCTTTAACGTACTCAGGGCTCTCGACTGCTAAATCATAGCGAAGCCCTGATCCTATGAGTATCTTTTTGACTCCGCTCAGTGCTCTAGCTCTTCGGTACAACTTAATCAAAGGTCCATGATTGGTGTTTAAATTGGAACAGATTCCCGGATAAACACAGCTGGGTTTGCGACACGCGCTCTCAATCTCTGGGCTCTTACAACCGATGCGGTACATATTCGCAGTTGGCCCACCTAAATCACTCACAACACCGGTAAAGCCTTTGACTTTATCTCTAATATCCTCAATCTCACGAATGATCGAGTCCTCACTTCGACTTTGGATGATGCGCCCCTCATGCTCAGTAATGGAGCAAAAGGTACACCCCCCAAAACAACCCCTCATGATATTGACTGAGAAACGGATCATCTCCCAAGCCGGTATCTTTGTCTCTCCATCATGCGAGCCGCTGGCGTCTGCATAACTGGGATGCGGACTTCTCGCGTAAGGAAGATCGAACACATGATCCATCTCTTGGGTGGTCAGCGGAATGGGCGGAGGGGTAAGCCAAACATCTTTCGCTGTGTGTCCCTCGCCGTGGGCTTGCACCAGTGCCCGGGCATTGCCTGGATTGGTCTCTAAATGGAGTACGCGGTTGGCGTGAGCGTATAAAACAGGATCGCTTTTAACTTGTTCGTAGCTTGGGAGTCTAATGACTGTTAAATCTTTGGGGAGTTTCGCTATCTTTTTCTTGAGAATACTTTGCGAGCTCTCGATAAATTTAACGGGAAAAGTATTGTTTTTTGTAGCCGTATCAGTTGTCAAGGCTTCGTTAACGGGGACCGAAGATTCTTGCTTTGCACAACTCTCGCCCTGCTCTGCGGCTTGTTCACTAATCATCAAATACGGATTCGTGTGAGCGTCTACTCTGCCGGGTTGATCGATGCGAGTGGAGTCAATCTCTGTCCAACCTTCTGGAGTTGAACGACGCAGGAACGCTGTTCCCCTGATGTCCGTCATTAAATGAATAGACTCATTTGCAGCCAGTCTATGGGCAACTTCAACAATAGCTCGTTCAGCGTTGCCGTAAAGCAAAAGGTCACATTTACTATCGACCACGATAGAGCGTCGGACCTTGTCTTGCCAATAATCGTAGTGAGCAATGCGTCTAAGCGAACCTTCGATACCGCCCAAAATGATGGGTACATCTGGATAAGCTTCCTTACAACGCTGGCTGTATACCAGAGCACTTCTGTCGGGGCGCTTGCCGCCTACGCCGCCAGGCGTATAGGCATCATCACTTCTAATCTTTCGGTCCGCAGTGTAGCGGTTGATCATAGAATCCATGTTACCCGCTGTGACACCGAAAAACAGGTTAGGCTTGCCAAGTACTTTGTAAGGATCGGCGCTTTGCCAATCGGGCTGGGAGATGATGCCGACTCTAAAGCCCTGATCCTCCAATAATCGACCAATAATAGCCATGCCAAAACTGGGATGGTCTACATAGGCATCCCCCGTCACGATAATGATGTCGCATGAATCCCAGCCGAGCACATCCATTTCCGCCCGTGACATGGGTAAAAAAGAGGCTTTACCAAACCGACTGGCCCAGTATTTTTTATAACTGGTGATCGGCTTGGCTAAACGCTCAAAATATGAGACGTCAATGGGGGAGTTCAATTTAGTCGTCTTAAGAGGGAAATAGTAACCCTCCATTCTAATGCTCCCCCCCCTTTACAGTTAACAGAAGGGTTATTTGTACGCCGGTTGTAGCGGGATCTTCGTTTGAAGCACAACAAGCCAGTTCTTTGACTTGGGCCTGAACCGGACAACCCTCGCTCGTATCCAGATCAGCGCTGTCATAGAAAATATAGGAATTTAGAGCCTTGATGGGCGTTAGAATTAAAAAAAGTTTCCCAAGTTTTGCACAACCTAAAGCAATTCAAACAGACCACTCCCCCCCCTTCAGCATTGAAACAAAAACATCCAGGTATCTTTGAGGCATGTCAACTCCCACACCACTTAACGAATCACAAGACCCATCGCAGTCAGCGCACTCAGCGCACTCAGCGCACAGTGGCAAGCCTGGGCCAAAATCTAGAGCGGATTTATTCATCTCACTCACAGTCCTCGCTTTGCAAGGCTTTGGTGGAGTGCTGGCAGTGGTGCAACGAGAGTTGGTCGAGAGAAAAAAATGGCTGACCAATGAAGAGTTTGTTGAACAGTGGTCAGTTGCGCAGATTCTGCCTGGCCCTAATGTGGTTAATTTAGGAGTGATGATCGGCCAACGTACTTTTGGCCCAAGCGGTGCGCTCATTGCTTTGGCAGGATTATTAACGTTCCCGCTTTTGATACTGCTGGTTTTAGCGGCTCTTTACAGCGGCGTATCCGACCAACCTTGGGTCCAGTCCGCTTTGAGAGGAATGAATTCAGTGGTTGCTGGGCTTATTATTGCAACGGCGCTGAAAATGACCAGTGCACTGTCTAAAAATCCAATTGGTATTTTTTGGAGCGCTGTGTTTGCAGTTCTCACCTTTAGCGCAGTTGCTCTCCTTCAGATCCCTCTTCTTTATGTGCTGCTGGTGCTAGGTGGGGCGTCTTGTGTTGTCGCTTACCGTAAAACGCTTGCTCTAGATTTGACGCGGCAAAGAGCCGATGAGATCAAGGAGCGCGCATGAGTGCATTTGACACCTTAAACTCGATTACGATGACGGCTATTGACTGGGCGCATTTGTTTATGCACTTTTGTGTCCTCTCATTTTTATCCGTTGGCGGGGCGATCTCAGCAGCCCCCGACATGCACAGGTACTTGGTGGTTGAAAACCACATGCTAAGTGACTTGCAATTTAGCTCCTCCATCACGCTTGCCCAAGTTGCACCCGGACCTAATGTGTTATTTGTCTCGTTGATGGGGTGGAATATTGGGCTCAATAGCGCAGGCGGAATTCAGGCTGGTTGGACTGCTTGGTGCTGGGGACTCTTTGGCGCACTTCTTTGTATGGTCGCGATTGTTTTACCTTCTTCGGTCATGATGTACCAAGTCTCGCAGTGGGGTCACAAAAATAGTCAGCGACCCTTTGTTCGTGCCTTTAAATCTGGACTAGCACCCATTGTCATTGGACTGATGCTCTCGACCGGGTGGCTCTTACAAAGGGGTCAGCACACCGACTCCGCTAGCAGCACGCTGATTGCGTCTTGGGGGTTGACGATTGTCACCGCCTTGTTGGTCTGGAAAACCAGAATTCACCTGCTTTGGTTACTTGCACTGGGTGCTCTTTTAGGAGCCTTGGGGATTATGTAATCACCGGGTACAAATCAGTCCAACGCCTTGCTACCTTTGTGGGAACGCTGTGACTTGATCTGAGCGCGCTCGGACTTTACTTGGAGTCTTTTCCTTACTGAAGATTTGGTGGGCTTAGTGGGGCGTCGGACTTTGGGAGGATGCACCACTTTTGCCACTAAAGACTGGAGTCTTTGCAGAGCCTGCGTTCGGTTTCGCTCCAAGGAACTAAATTCTTGTGCCTTGATGATGACTACCCCATCACCATTAATACGGTTGTCCCGCAGCAACAGTAAACGCTCTTTGACTTCAGATCGCAATGAGGATGCGCAAATATCAAAACGCAGGTGAACTGCATTAGATACTTTATTGATATTTTGCCCTCCCGCCCCTTGAGCTCTAACGGCAGTGATCTCGACCTCACTCAGATCAATCAACAGTTGGTGTAGGGATTCTGACATGGAGCAGGGAGATCAATTACTAGAGCTGCAAGACCCATTGCAATGCTCACTAGCGTACCACACGAGGACACTTGTGGATGACTCGCAGACTCAGCCCAAACACTCCCAATACAAATGGGCTGCAACCCATTAAACCGTTGGTTTCAAACTGCAGATTTAATCATTAATTTAGAAACTTTTTCAAAATACTTTACAGCTTTGGGAGTTGGTGCCAAGTATTTAGTTCTTCGTTTGTCACCTTCAAACAGGGTGCTAATCCAGCCGTCTTGAATCAACTCAGTTATCTTTCGGTGAATGGTTGCGGGGGAAGCGACGCTTTTGATTCGCATGCATTCTGTCACCGTTAGTGTCAGTTCTTTTGAATACTGGACGGCAATATATCCTAGTAATTTCTCGCCCACTAGGTCCAGTGCGCTTGACTCACCGTCATCTAGTTCGTGATAAGCGGCCAGAAATTTTATGTAAGGATTTTGCGGAATCATATTAAATTGAAGTGTCCAAAAGTTGTTGGCGTTTGTGCTGGCAATGCATTTGCGAGCTTCAAACGCTCAAGGCAAAAATTATTTCCAACCACACACCCTGTGAAAGCTCATTGCCTTGAGGTAAGTTTTCTCTTGACAAAAAGGCACTGGAAATTTTAGAACTGCGAGCTCCAAGCGTAGCCCGGCATTTATGACAATACTGTCATTTTTCAAATCTATAGGTGTTGTGAGGCTAACTGAAGATGCTTTGCCAACTGAGGTGGCTGCTTATCCGCCATGTCCAAATACCACCCTTTGGTCAGTGAAACCTAACCTCAGAGTTAAAAAAGAATGATTTAGAATTAATTATCGATACTCAAATGGACTATCTACTCATCTCAATGAGAATGAGATTGGCGATCAGGACGATTAAACTCTTAAAAGAGCTTGAAAATCAAAGTCTTCAAGTAACACATATTTACGATCAACTACCCATTACTGACACACCAGGGCGCCTGATTTTGAACCAGGCCATGCCAAAGGGCAAATGCGGACACCGTTACGAGCGCTGCGCCTGCTAAACGCACACCCCACGAGCCTTGCATGGACTCAGAAGATACGTAAGACTCGGGTTGTTCAGCATCTAATTTAGATCCTTTGGGGCGTTTAAAGTTAATCGCATGAATTTGGTCAACTGATTTGAGCATCCGCCATAGGTAAGGTCCAGTCGTCAAAACCAGAGCACTGCCCAAGGCAAATGCGGACATGACCAATGCACCTTCTATGGGGTTGGCACTCAATGCGGCCACCCAAAGAGCGGAATATAGAAGGCCGCAGGGTAGCAAAGCCCACAAAATCCCCAAGACTATTGGGCCCAAACGAGTCAGGGGCAATGAACTCACACCGCCTAGGCATGCAACTTTGCGCCATATATCTTTGGCAAAGGTGTCTAACCACAAAGGCTGCTCGGCGCGCCAAACGAGCACCAGTCCGATCAGCAATGCCGATACGTGAAAGAGCCCCCAAACGGGTCTAAAAAGGGAGCTGTGAATACTCAACCAGCCAACCCCTTGCACTGAGAAAGCCCCAATTGCACCCAAAGTGGAATAACCCAAGATACGCCCCAACTGGAATTCCAAAACAGACACTGGCCCCCTCAAACCACTGGCCCGACCCAGACCCACACATGTTGCACCGCACATGGCCAAACAGTGTGGGCCTCCAAAGAGGCCCATCAAGAATGCTGTCAATAGCAAAGATGTGTTCACTAAATAATCTTAGAAAAGCGCGCCCGGTTTTCTTGTAGGGTGAGGTACTTGTCAAAAACCATAGCCACACCCCTCACAAAAAACCACCCCTTGGATGTAACTTCGATTCCCGTTGCATCTATTTTAACGAGTCCATCGTCTTGCAGTAATTCCAGTTGTTTTAACTCGTTTGCAAAATAAGGTTTGAAGTCAATTAGGTAAGTTTGCTCGACATCATCAAAGCTGAGCACTCCTTGGCACATCAAAGCCATGATGACTGTTCGTCTGAGGAGATCGTCACGACTGAGGGTCAAACCCCTCACAACGGGGAATTTACCCTGTTCAAGTAAATCGCTGTAACTGTCCAGATCTTTTGCATTTTGGCTGTAACTGGCGCCCACCCGGCCTATCGCTGAGACCCCCAGACCAATCAAATCCCCGTCGGGCTGAACGGTATAGCCCTGGAAATTTCGGTGCAAAGTGCCCCGTCGTTTGGAGATAGCCAAACTATCGGTGCTCTTTGCAAAGTGATCCATACCGATATAAATGTAGCCCGCGTCCGCCAATTGCTGCATGGCACGTGCAAGCATAAAGATCTTGGAGGTTGCCGAGGGCAACTCGCTTTCATGGATACGCCGCTGAGGCTTAAAGCGAGCGGGTAAATGTGCGTAGGCGTATAGTGCAATTCTGTCGGGACTGATGGCGATAACTTGTTCGAGTGTTCGCTCAAAGGAGCTCGGGGTTTGCTTGGGAAGGCCGTAAATCAAATCCAAATTGATTGACTCAAACCCAAGACTGCGACTGGACTCAACGAGCTCTGTGACCTCTTGAACAGACTGAATGCGGTGCACAGCCTTTTGCACACCTTCGTTAAAGTCTTGAACGCCAAAGCTAATGCGGTTAAATCCCGAGGCTCTCAAGAACCTTAGTCTCTCAGGTGTCACAGTGCGTGGATCGACCTCGATAGAGCGCTCACACCCAGGGGTGAACTCAAAAGCCCTCTCCAACGCCTTCATTAATGTGGTGAGCTCTTGGTCCTTCAAAAACGTCGGCGTCCCCCCTCCCAAATGAAGCTGGGAGACTTGTTGGCGGGTGCCAAATGCATTCGCGTGGAGCTCAATTTCTCGCTCAAGGAGTTCAAGATAACTGAGCGCCTTGGCGTACCGCTTTGTAATAATTTTGTTACAAGCACAGTAGTAACATAGGGAGTCACAAAAGGGGATGTGGATGTAGACTGAGAGAGGTAATGCCCTAGATCCAAGGCCCCCTCTGCGCTGCTCAAGGCACTGGGCATACTGCGTTGGCCCGTATGCCTCTACGAACCGATCAGCAGTGGGATAGGAGGTATACCTGGGCCCAGGAACGTCAAAACGCTCCAATAGTTCAGCCGTGACTTGTTGCATAGGTTTGACTCGTAGTATTTGTAAATATCGCCCCTAATGTGCCCTATTTACTAGGGGTTTTTGTTGAGGTAAATCAAACCGATAAAGGATTTTCCCAAAGATCTTATAATGATATCTATGATTCCAATTACACCTACAGCCATTAAAGTTGCTTGCTCAAACTGCAATCTGCGTGAGCTTTGTATGCCAATGGGTCTTAGTGACCATGATTTAGACCGTATCGATCAATTGGTAGCGGCCAGGAAAAAGGTTAAGAAAGGGGAATTTTTGTTCCACAGTGGTTCACCCTTTAAATCTATTTACGCCATCAGAACCGGTTTCTTTAAAACCTCCGTCACTACTGAGGATGGACGCGACCAAGTCTCTGGGTTTCAAATGGCGGGTGAGATTATGGGACTTGACGGCATTGTGAACGATCACCATGCCTGTGATGCGATAGCGCTCGAGGATGCTGAGGTCTGCGTCATGCCCTTTGAGAAAATTGAGCAACTCTCGCTTGAAGTGAAAAGCCTGCAGCACCATGTTCATAAGATGATGAGCCGTGAGATCGTGCGAGAAAACAGTGTCATCCTGCTCCTAGGCAGTATGAAGGCTGAGGAACGCCTAGCCGCTTTCTTGCTGAACTTGGTTCAACGTCTGCACGCCAGAGGATTCTCCCAGACAGAGTTGGTCCTTAGAATGACAAGAGAGGAGATCGGTAGTTTTCTGGGCCTTAAGCTTGAAACTGTCAGTCGTGCGTTCTCTAAATTCGCCGAGGACGGAATTATTGATGTCAAGCAGCGTAATTTAAAAATTATGAAACCCGACGCTTTAAAACAGATCGTTAACTCTCAGGACAAGTGCATCTAGGCAATGAGTGTTTCAATACACCAGCTGCCGCACTGACCTCCCAGCTCCAGTCATTCACTGGGATGTGTAAAGAGCTTAACAGTCACATTGCTCTTTTGAACAAACCGCAGGTCGCTCACTGACCTCGTATGGGCAACGGTTGACTTCAAAAGGCGAGCGAGACAAAAGAGTTGTCAAAGCGCTTGACGTGCCGGTCAGCAACCAAAAAAAGAAAAAAGTCACTGAGTAGACTGCATGGCGAGAATACTCAATGGGTTGGCCCATAAACTCCATGGCCTCGGGATCTATCAGCGCAAATACAAATAACTCGAAAACACATGCCATTAGAAACGATGGCCACAAAATCCACATCAATCGTTGGTCGCGTATTATGTTGCTCATTGAATGGGCTCCCTCGCATTTGATGCGCCAGATGCAGGCGACTGAGGATTATGTGCCCCAGAGGACTGCGGCGCTGCCCCGCTAGCAGCGTGCGCCCGTGCAGCGAGCATTCCAGCATCTGGAGTCGCGGCGTGATAGCTTGCAGTTTGTGCGGGCACGAGACTTCTATAGTTAGCAAGCGCCGCAGTTTTAGGATCATTGTCCGAGACGATAACGTCGTTGCTGTTAAACGCCAGCACAGCCGTGAAAATAGCAGCAACCACGACGATCAGGGGCCCTGCGATCACCAGCCAAACATAACCGTACTTCCACCAGCTTGGGGGGGCGGCGGAGTGAATACCGCTTGATAACGTCTTTGTCGTCATACTGTCTCCATTACTATTAGTGCGGAACAACGAATACAGAACCTTCAGTAACCCTGTAAGGAGCGCTGATCGGCGTTAATTCAAATTTGATTTTATGAGAACCCACCGTAGAACCAGCATAGGGAATATCCACCTGTACGGGCACCCAGCTTGAGTGAGTGGCCTTTACTTTTAGAGTGGTGTTTGACTGAACATAGATACCGTCAATACCACTGACTGAGAGTAAGTAGGTTTGGTCTTCTTCGGTCGCGTTCATAATTTGGATTCTGTAGACATTCTCAAGCGTTCCGTGCTCAGTGATACGGGCCAAAGACCCTCGGTCTCTCACAATGTCAAATTTCAACGGAACTCGCAAACTCAGACTGCCAATCCAAAAGCAGATCAAAGTCAGCAAAAAAGCTGAGTACAAAAGAACTCTAGGCCTCAAGATTCTGCGCCACATCTGTGAGTTCGAGAGTCCATTGGTCAAGGCATTTTGCGTTACATACTTGACCAAGCCTTTTGCATAGCCCATTTTTTCCATCACTGTATCGCAAACATCCGCACAAGCACCGCAGCCAATACACTCGTATTGAAGGCCGTCTCGGATATCAATTCCCGTTGGACAGACTTGTACGCAAAGTGTGCAATCCACGCACGAACCAAGACCTAGGTGGACAGGGTCATCATGCTTGGAGCGCCCCCCCCTTGTCTCACCCCGCGCCGAATCATACGAGACGATAAGGGTATCGTGATCAAACATTGCGCTTTGAAAACGAGCATAAGGGCACATGTACAAACAAACCTGCTCGCGCATATACCCAGCGTTACCGTATGTTGCAAAACCGTAAAAGATAACCCAAAACAGCTCCCAAGGACCGAGCTGAAAGCTGAGAATCTCACTGCTGAGTTTGTGGATGGGGGTGAAGTAGCCAACAAATGTGAAACCCGTCCAGGCAGCAAGTGCGATCCACAGCACTTGTTTTAAGGTCTTTTTGTAAAGTTTTTGAGCGCTAAAAGGGCTTTGATCCAAGCGCATTCGCGCCGAGCGGTCCCCCTCAACCATGCGCTCAATCCAAATAAAGATTTCGCTATAAACGGTTTGTGGACAAGCGAAACCGCACCACAAGCGGCCTGCAACAGCAGTGAACAAAAATAGCGATAAGGCGCAGATGATCAAAAGGCCTGTTAAGTAAATAAAATCTTGAGGATAAAGAAGGACACCAAACAAATAAAACCGCCTGGACCCCAAATCAAATAGCACTGCTTGTCTTTGGCCCCACTCTAGCCAAGGCAGACCATAAAAAATTAACTGCGTTAGAACTACAGCACACCAACGAAGTCTGGTAAAGAAACCCTGTACGGAGCGGGGATATATTTTTTGAGCCGACTTGTACAAAAATTCACTTGCACCCCCATCGTCCTTGCCTGCAGAATTATTTTTTTGATCACCCGCAGACGCTGTCTGATTGGCGTTCAGCGCAAGAATTGGAATAACCTTGTCCAAGAGACCAGATTGATGAGGAGGTTGGTTTTGCATATTAAAGAATGAGCAAAGCAAATAGGGGGCAAAAGCCCCCTTCCCTTGCCGCTACAGAAGAATCAAAAGCGAGATACAAATTTGAACAAACTCTATTTTCTGTTTAGTTTTCCGCACGAGCACCACCATTTGATAGCCCCCAAACATAAGCAGTTAACATTCTGATTTGCGAAGGCGTTAGTCGAACCTCTTGAGCGGGCATTTGATTGACCTTGCCGTTGACAATCATGGAGACGATTGCTTGCTCGCCGATACCGTGTAACCAAATGTTATCCGTTAAGTTAGCAGAACCGATAACCGTATTGCCTTTTCCGTCTGCGCCGTGACAGGCAGCACAAACCTGTGCAAACTTAGCCTGGCCCTTAGCAGCCAATGCATCGTCGTGGGGACTGTTAGAGAGGCTGAGCACATACTGAGCAACATTCTTAACATCCTCGGGTGAACCAACGGCCTGAGCCATTGGAGGCATCATTCCGTTACGACCTTTGGTAATGGTTTCTTGAATATTCTCAGGAAGTCCACCGTGTAACCAATCGTGATCGGTTAAGTTGGGAAACCCTTTTGATCCCATGGCATCAGAGCCGTGACACTGAGAGCAGTTATTCATGAACAGTCTGTTGCCAATGGCTGCAGCCTTGGGATCCTTGGCTACCGCCTCGATACTCATTGCATCATACTTTGAGTAAAGTGGAACGAGTGCGTCGTTGGCGGCTGTCTTTTCCTGTTCGTAGGCGCCCCTGGAGGTCCAACCGAGTTGTCCGGCATTAGAACCCAAGCCAGGATAAAGGTACAAATAACTTAGCCCAAAAATAATCGTGATAATGAAAAGGCCTACCCACCAAAGTGGCAAGGGATTATTCATCTCAACAATGTCTTCGTCAAATACATGCCCCGTCGACTCAGCGTGGGAGCCAGTATCCTTGTATTTTGAGGTTACCCACAAAAGCCAAGCACAGGCAAAGATCCCAACGAGCACAACAGCGCTTACGTAAATTGACCAAAAGGGGGATAGAAAGTCACTCATCTTAAATCCTTAATCATCCAAAAAGGGGAGCTTGGCTGCTTCTTCAAATTGACTATTTTTGCGCTTATCAAGCGCCCAAATAATGATGCCAATAAAAGTCACAAAACTAAGCACTGTTGCAACAACCCTAAGCGTAGTGATGTCCATGAAAGTCTTCCGTTCTTATTTGAGAGCAAGTCCAAGTGACTGCAGATAAGCAATCAACGCGTCTTGTTCAGTTTTATCTTTTACGTCCGCTGCAGCCGCGTCAATCTCCGCGTCTGTGTAGGGAACTCCTACTCGCCTTAACGCGCGCATCCGAGGGGCCATCACATCTGGATCGATCGTATTTTTTGTAAGCCAAGAATAGGCTGGCATATTGGACTCAGGCACGACGTCCCTTGGATTGTTCAAGTGAATGCGGTGCCATTCATCACTGTATTTACCGCCCACACGCTGAAGATCAGGACCGGTACGCTTGCTACCCCATTGGAAAGGGTGGTCATACACAAATTCACCTGCAACAGAGTAGTGACCGTAGCGAAGCGTCTCGGACAAGAAGGGACGAATCATTTGAGAGTGACAGTTGTAGCAACCCTCTCTTAGATAAATGTCTCTACCCGCCAACTGAATGGCCGTGTAGGGTTTCACACCCTCCAAGGCTTGAGTGGTTGATTTTTGAAAGAAAAGGGGTACGATTTCTACAAGACCACCCCAAGCAATAACCAGCAAGATCAAAATTATCATGAGCCAGTTGGTGGTTTCAATCTTTTGATGAGAGAAGCCACTGTCTTTGTGTGTCTCGTTAGAGCCTGAATTATTGAGATTAGACATCTGTTTCTTCCTTAGTGAGCTGCGCTATCGTTAAGAGTCGGGATTAAGATGGGTTTTATTCGCCCCTCAAAAACCGTCATCAGCACATTCCACAACATTACGACCATGCCAAACAAATACAGGGCACCGCCTACAACACGAATCACGTAATAAGGATAGGTAGCTTTTACGCCTTCAACAAATGAGTAGGTCAGCGTGCCGTCTTCGTTGATAGCTCTCCACATCAATCCCTGCATCACTCCAGCAATCCACATCGCTGCGATGTATAAAACGATACCGATGGTTGCCGTCCAAAAGTGAATCTCAATGGCTTTGATGCTGTGCATCTTGGCCAGTCCAAAAACCCTTGGGATGAGGAAGTAAATAGCGCCCATGGATACCAGCCCGACCCAACCCAGCGCGCCCGAATGCACGTGGCCTATGGTCCAATCTGTATAGTGCGAGAGTGCATTAACAGTCTTGATTGACATCATGGGACCCTCGAAGGTACTCATACCGTAAAAGGACAAGGAGACAATCATAAATCTAAGAATAGGATCATCTCTTAGCTTGTGCCAAGCACCTGAGAGTGTCATGATGCCGTTGATCATGCCGCCCCAACTTGGAGCCAACAAAATGAGCGAGAACACCATTCCTAGGGACTGAGTCCAATCAGGCAAGGCTGTGTAATGCAAGTGATGTGGACCTGCCCACATGTACGTAAAGATCAACGCCCAAAAGTGAACAATAGATAAACGGTAAGAGTAAACGGGGCGACCGGCCTGTTTAGGGACAAAGTAATACATGATCCCCAAGAACCCAGCCGTCAAGAAAAATCCAACCGCATTGTGTCCGTACCACCACTGCACCATCGCGTCTTGAACGCCTGCGTATGCAGAGTAAGATTTGAGGAAACTGGCGGGAGACTCAGCACTGTTGACTATGTGCAAAATGGCAACCGCAATAATAAAAGCACCAAAAAACCAGTTGGCAACGTAAATATGCTTTACACGTCTAATACCAACGGTGCCAAAGAACACAATTGCATAGGCTACCCATACAACTGCAATCAAAATATCGATCGGCCACTCAAGCTCTGCGTACTCTTTACCCGTGGTGTAACCTAAGGGGAGCGTAATCGCAGCAGCCAAAATAACGGCCTGCCACCCCCAAAAAGTAAACGAAGCGAGCGCAGGCGCAAAAAGGCGGGTCTGCCCCGTTCGCTGCACCGCGTAGTAACTCGTCGCAAATAGAGTACAGCCGCCAAAGGCAAATATGACGGCATTGGTGTGCAGGGGTCTAAGACGACCGTAGCTCAACCATGGGATCCCGCTGATCATGTCTGGCCAAGCCAACTGCGAGGCTATTAAAAGTCCTACCAGCATACCAACGACACCCCATACGACGGCCATAACGGCAAATTGTCGAACTACGCCGTCTGTATAAGACTGTGGGTTTAGAGATTTATTCATTCCTCACCTTTTTGTAAAATCATGGTGAAAGTATGCAATATGGCAAGAATATATCTATTGATCTAAATCAATCATCCTTCAGGATTCGCTCAGCCTCACCGTCAAGCTCCTCGAATTGCCCTCTATCTATGGCCCACCATAGCCCTCCCAGAATAATAAGTACCAAGACTACAGACAAAGGCACGAGAAGGTATAGGATTTCCATAGTTTTTTTAAAGTATTGAGCTCATAAAGCGACGCGTTTAATGGCTGAAGATGTTTAGACCGGCGCTATTTGGCAAGCGCTTCACGCAATGCACTAGGCCTAGCGAGTTGCAACGAATTCAAAACCACCAGTGTTGAGCTGAGCGCCATCCCAATCCCGCTGGCCCAAGGTGGTAACCACCCGATTATGGCCAGTGGGATACATATAAAATTATAAAAAGCAGCCCAGATAAAGTTTTGTTTAACCACTTTCATTGTTTTTTGAGCTAACAAAATAGTCTGCGGGATGGCCCATAACTGATTAGAGAGCACGACCACATCTGCTTTAGCCTGCGCAAACGGCACTGCTTGACCAAAAGCAAAGGAAACATCAGATTTAGCCAGTGCGGGCATATCATTGAATCCGTCACCAATGGTTGCAACGGTATTGCCTTTAGCCTGTAACTCACTTACTCGGGCTAACTTATCTGCGGGAGTGCACTGCGAGCGGGCTGCGCTACCCGTGATGCCCAGTTGCGCAGACACCCAAAGCACCGCAGCCTGTTGATCCCCGGATAAGAGTTCCACGCCTATACCCATCTCTCTAAGCTCTTGGACAGTGCTGAGTGCGTCCCCCCTTAAATCCTCACTCAACGAGAAGCTTGCCAGCCACCCTTCCCGCCCGACCAGGTGCACTTGACAGGCCTTAGCTTCTGGCGAAATAACAGGACGTCCAACAAAGGCCTCGCAAAATGCGGTCGATCCGAGTCGAAATAAAACTTGCTTCTCCGCTTGATCTGCAGGATGTGCACTTGAATCATCTACGCCGGTAACTTCTAGGCCTTGCCCAGCCACTTCACGTACTACCTTGGTGGACATATCAATGATGTTTGTATTTTCGACTCCCATTGCATCAAAGGCAGGGGAGCCAGATAGAGCTTGACTGAGGGAGCTCGTCAGTGCTCTGGACAAAGGGTGCCATGATTGGTTTGCTATTGCCCTCGCCCACTCAAGACTCATCAATTGCTCGTGAGTATGGGGGTTTGAAATACTGTGCTTGTTTATAGAATCTGCAGACTTGGACTGATGAAACCCAAGCACCCCGCCCGGCGTATAAACTTGCAAAAGCCTTTGACGATCCGTCGTGAGCGTACCTGTTTTGTCAAAAACAGTATGATTGACTTTGGCCATTTTCTCAATCGAATTAAGATCTCTAATATAAACAGCGTGACGCGCCAAGTTCCCCGTCGCAGCCAACATCGCTGCCGGCGCCGCAAGTGAGAGTGCGCAAGGGCAAGTCACAATCAGTACGGACACTCCAATCATGAGCGCATGGGCCGGGTCACTCCCCCAAGCCCACCAAAAAACAGAGCTCAGCACTGCTAATGCAAGTACAACCCACAGAAAAGGTGTTGCAACCCGGTCAGCCGTTAACACAATATCGGGTTTATTCAAGGAGGCTTGCTCCATGAGCTTCACAATCTCAGCAAAGCGAGTCTCCTTGCCAAGCGCACCCACCCTGATGAGTACAGATTGCGACAGGTTGTGACTTCCAGCGAGGACGCCTGAGCCAACACTCTTCTCGATGGGTTTGGACTCACCCGTCATCAAAGCCTCCTCAACCCATGTCTCCCCCTCTAAGATCTCGCCGTCACAGGGGAATGCCTCCGTCGCGTGAGTTCTAACCACGTCCCCAACCCTTAGATCTTGAAGCCGCACTTGCTCGAACTGCCCATCCGCATTTTGGCGCTCTACGGACACGGGCAATCTTCGGGTTAACTTCTCGAGGGAGCCAGCCGTTTTATTGCGCATTTTTACCTCCAACCACCTGCTGGCCAGAAGAAAGAATACGAACATGGTTAGTGAATCGAAATAAACCAGATGACCAAAGATACCTTGATCATCAAAGGTGGACGCCGTACTCACGGCAAAGGTAATGAGGAGTCCCAACGCAACGGGCAGATCCATGCTGATTTGTTTGCGCCTGATATCACGCCAAGCATTTTTCCAAAACGGGGTGCATGAGAAAACAATGACAGGCAGGGTCAACACCCAACTAGCCCAACGCAGCAAAAGCGCTACATCCCCGCTCATATCACCCTCTTTGGCAATATAGGTGGGGTAGGCATACATCATCACCTGCATCATACAAAATCCGGCAACAAGAAGCCTCCACAAAGCTTGACGACCTTCTTTGTTTCGCCCTTGCTCTTCGCGCCAATCGACTGCGGGGCTTGCGCGGTAACCCGCGAGTTTGACCGCCTCAAACCATTTTGCTGGCTGTACTTGGTTTAAATCCCAAACTACTTTAGCGCGGTGGCTTGCGGCATTAACTTGAACACTTTGAACACCTGGAACAGCCATTACAGCTCGTTCCACGTTTAGAGCGCATGCTGAGCAGTGCATTCCGTCTATTAGAACTTGAGATGCATACAGTTGTTGAGTCCCTAGAGCAGAACTTGAGGAGCCAGGGATTGGTTGGGTAAGTAAGACCGGCTCACTAAATTCATGCCAGTCGCGGCTGTACTCCTGAGCCTCTGATGTTTTATGTGACGAAGCGGATGATGTGTTGAGCCCTTGGTGCTCCGAATTAGTGGCAGTTGTGCCATTAGTGGCAGTAGTGCCAGCTGAGCAAACAAAGTCCGCAACCTTAGTAGGGTCATTGCCTTTGGATGTCTGCCCGTTCAAGGTTTGAAGGGGTTGCAGAAGTGGTCGCATTTTTCTACCTAGCTGAGACGGAGCGTCTAAGGGTGATTTATTGTCGGGCTTAGTAGTAGAGTGGGGCATCTGTAATGTGTAATTTTGCTGCACCCCAAGAGTAACAGTGCGCAATTGGTTGCTATTTGACATAGGTCAAGTAGGGAGCGGCTTTACTGGTTATACACTATCATTGTACGTATGCGCAGATTAAGCAGACCTACGACGCAACACACAATAAGGACAAAGATTATGTATAAGAAAATTTTGGTCACGACCGACGGTAGCCCTCTTGCAAATAAAGGTATCAAAAGTGCCATTGAGCTCGCTAAAAGTCTTGACGCCGAATTGATTGCGCTTAAAGTTATCCCCAGATATTTACAAACCTATTTCGAAGGCTCGATTCCACTGGACAACGCGCAGGTCATGATGCTCGAGCAACAGTGGGAAGACGAGGCCAACGCGGTTTTGGCGAAAGTGCAAAAACAAGGCGACAAGGAAGGCGTTGCAATCTCAACAGCTATCGTCAAAGCCAACATCATCTCTGAGGCTATCGTATCGTTTGCATTAAAACGCAAGGTAGACCTGATCGTGATGACCTCCCACGGTAGAAACGGTATCAAACGACTTATTTTGGGCAGCGAAACCACCCAAGTACTCACTCACTCACACGTTCCTGTTTTGGTACTCCGATAAAGGGGGTCACGCCTCCCAACCATAGCGCTCCTTGTGAGCGCTTTTTTTTCACTTGAAAATCTCGAGTTTCGTATCTTTTTCAACTATTCATCAAAATGATTACATGCGTAAACATCTGCCTGTACTCAAAGGACTAAAGGGAAAACCAGTACCCGCGTATAACTGGGTGGGTTGATCTAAATCAACACAGTTGAGCTCGTAGTTGGATAAAGTAGGTGCAGATCAACTTGTAGTGATCGAACAAAAAAGGAGACGCGCAATGGAGACAACAAATAACAAACAAACTGCACCGCACAAAGACGGATCAGTGAAGTTTTGCACAAGGATGGACAAAGACGTCGACACCCACCAAACGCTTGAACAGTGCATTGGGGCCAATGAATGCTTCAGCGATGATCCATGCCCATTGCACGGTCAATTTAAAGGGCCCAAAAACATTGTTGAACAAAAGAGCAAGCACCTCGCTTAATCATCAACTCAAAAAAATAAAAACGTAGGCTTCGTTGGGTCTCTTTCAATTTTTCAATCCAATCCCAAAAACTTAAAAGGAAAATCGCAATGTACAAACACATATTAGTTGCAACAGACGGATCAGCATTATCAAAATTGGCTACGACTAAAGCCATCGAGTTAGCCAGTGAGTTGGGTTCACAGTTGACCATCGTCAACGTGATTCCAAGAATCATGAATAGTTTATTTGACGGCTCCTTCTCTATTCCTGCCAAGCAAAAGATTGAGCTGATGGGCAAGCTGACCGATTCAGCCCAGTTTATTGTCGATAGAGTTCAAAAAGATGCTGAAAAAGCAGGCGTTAATGCAAAAACTTTGGTCATCAAATCAAACATCGTCTCAGACGCCATCATTAACACTGCTACAAAGAAAAACGTTGATTTGATCGTGATGGCCTCTCACGGCAGAAACGGCATCAACAGACTGTTACTTGGAAGCGAGACACTGCAGGTGTTGACGCACTCTGATATTGCAGTGCTCGTTCTCAGGTAGAGTCGGCAGCTCAAGAGATTAGCGCACGCCTAGCAATTCGACATCAAATAAAAGCGTTGCATTGGGGGGGATTACATTCCCTGCCCCGCGTGCGCCGTATCCCATTTGCGCTGGAATAACCAGGGTGCGCTTGCCCCCTACTTTCATACCCGCTACACCGTCGTCCCAGCCCTTAATGACCCTTCCCGCGCCAAGTGGGAAGTTAAAGGGCTGGCCGCGGTCCAAGGAACTATCAAACTTTCGGCCCTTGTGATCGGCGGAGTTGGGCTCATAAAGCCAACCTGTATAGTGCACCGTGACGCTCATGCCTGCTCGCGCCTCTGCTCCCGTACCCACAACGCTATCCATTTTTTGCAAATCATTGATCGCTACACTAGGAGAGGTAGTGGCTTGGTTTTGTACCTGGTTTTGTGCCTGAGCCAAATTGCTATTGCAATTGCATAGCAATAAAATTGAGAGAAGCGTAGTAATTAATATTTCTACTGACTTTTTATTTGTACATACGGATATATTAGAAAAATAGTTCAAAATGTAAATCCTTTTTAAAAATTTTAAATGGCTGATTTGAAACACAGACATTGAAGTCAAAGCCTCTAGATCTGAGTGTGTCAATTACCGCAGATCAGCTGCTACAGTCCATATTATTAATCACGACGGTCAATTATGAGTTTAGATAGACGGGATTTTTTACAAATTCTCGGCCTTGCTTGCGCAAGCGGGATGGA
>CAJAYT010000095.1 GCA_903949285.1 uncultured Burkholderiales bacterium | reverse complement strand
GTGTCCAGGTGTTACTGGAATGAGTGTCCAAGTGTTGGTGGAATGGGTGTCCAAGTGCTCCTGGAATCACTGTCCAGGTGTTGCTGGAATGAGTGTCCAAGTCCTATCGGAATATGCACATTGAGGAGGCAACACTTCGGATGTTCGAGCGCCTTCGCTCCTTTCATACCGATAAGATTGAACTGAGATGCGCAGCAGGAGTGGACTGGAGGTCTCATTTACCGAGTCAGATTTTTAGTAACGAAACCATTCATGTTTTTGCCAACTTAAGGTCCCTACCGACGGAGCTACCAACACTGACCTATGAAATAAATGGGGTAACTCATACCTGCCAGGCAAGTGTGATGGAAGTCCAGACCGAGAGCTTACTACCAAGAATCTGCGCTGCAGCGCGGATAGGGATAACCAAGCAGGAGAAAAAAGCAACAGAACTTGCGCTTAAATATCAATTGCCTAGTAAATTTACCAATCTCTTACTAGTCCACGAAAGAGAGGAAGACGATAAGGCCACAGGTTTACCTAAATTAGAACGCATTGCACAGATGCAGGCAGCTGGGTGGGGCGGGTTCGGGAAAACTGAAGTGCTTTACTCCATGAGTGCTCCAACAGTCCTGCGTATGTGTAAGAGTCTCAGCTCCCCACCACAAAATATTGATTCAAACTATAACGGAATGGCAGTTCCTAGCGTTTGGAGAACTAATAAAACACAATCCGCTAGTAAAGTTGACGCGCTGTCCTCCGGTGGAATGGATGACTATGAAATTCCTGGATTCTTAAGAAAACAAGCAGACGTGTTTGACTTTGAGAAGCCCAAATCACCAGAAGTTGAGATCGACAAAGGATTCCCTCCCAAATCCATCATTACTTATGTCAATAACGAGGCAATTAATGGACAAAACTTAAGTCAAATAATTGAGCAACTGACAATAATGACCAAAGACTCGTCTATTGCTTTCTTTATAAAAGAGCATGCACTCTCGGAGGAACAACACGAGCTATATTGGTGTGTCATATTAAATTGGTTGTCTGAGTCACTAAAAGGAACTTGTACGCTTGAAAGGCATGCACAAAGGTTGATTAACGAACGATTAAAAGATATAGATGAAAATCAAAAATCATTGATTGAGCGCGACTTAGCAAATAAATTTGACTGCATTAAGGAAAGAAGTTGGGGAACATCAATGACAGTTTTCGGGTCGTTAAAGACCAAGGTCAAAAAAGCGCTTCACATCGATTGAATCATAGATCGTAAAACTTGGATATAGATTATGAAGATTCCTGAAATTACGGATCAGGTAATTCTTGAAATACAAAAAAGACTGTCTCTTGATGAAAATGATGACAACTCTTTCTACCACGGTCAGATCAGAGAATGTGCAAGATACCTTGTTCAAGAATGTGGTCATGAATGGGCCTTAAGGTCCTATCTTTTCCCTAAAGAAAATACAGCTGATTCCAAGAATTTGAGGAGGTTCAGAAATGTACTGCGAGGATACTTGGAACGAACTGTAGCAGCCCAAGGTAAGGATAAATCTGTATTCTGGAGACAGTTCCGAATACACGCTATCAAGATAGCAACACGGATGGAATCTAGACTCTTAGTTAAACGGATTGCTGAAATGTCTTGATAATACTGAAGTCCTCCTATTGAACAAAATTTAGCGAATGTTAGGGATGTGAATAGGAATTCCTTAACCTGACAATTGTCAGAAAAATCATGCCCTTTTTTAAAATAAAGCTCATTAGGGGCTCTTCATCATAGATGGGATCACGGAGGGGTTTCACACTAAAATGGAGATGATGTCCAGACGTGCGTATGGATTCAAGAATTTCAACAACTACAGGCTACGTGTCTTGGCACACTGTGGTTGGAATGGAATAATAAATCGTGTTTAATAAGATTCCCATCCCCCGTTAGTGGTGGAGAGCCCTTTTAAAGGGTTTTTTGACTCCTCGACCTAGGCTCGAACCAGGGACCTACGGATTAACAGCGTAGGAGACTGTAAATTAATCTAATAAAATCATATGGTTAAACGAGTATTTTTTTGTGACGAGTAACCAATCGTGTAACAAAGAAATTTACTTGGTTTGGCAGCAATAGTAGGGCTAGAACCAATATTTAAGTAGTTTACTGTGTCAAGTTTAACTTGACACAGTAAATTACTTGTTTACAATCAACGCCAATGATCACATCTTTCAAACACAAGGGTTTGGAGCTTTTCTTCACCAAAGGAAGCTACAGAGGCATTCCTGCTCAGTACGGTTCGCGTATTGAGCGAATACTGGACCGTTTGGATGCATCAAAGGAAGCTGAAGACATGGACTTGCCTGGCTACAAATTCCACGCGCTGAAAGGTGATCGAAAAGGTGAGTTCGCAGTATCCGTGTCTGGCAATTGGCGAATCACATATCAATTTATTGGCGAAGACGCCGTCAACGTGAACTTGGAGGACTATCACTGATGAGATCTATACGAAACCCTAATCGCAAACCAACTCACCCTGGCGCAGTTCTGCGTGAAGATGTGCTGCCAGAATTGGCATGGACTCAAGGTGAGTTAGCTGCTCGTCTGATGGTCAGTCGACAAACGGTGTCTGACTTACTGCACGAGAAAAAAGCAGTTACAGCAGAGATGGCCATTCGCATCGCAAAAGCAGTGGGTGGCACTCCTGAGAGCTGGCTTCGCATGCAGGAAGCTTTGGATTTATGGACAGCTGAAATCAAGTTCAAGAACAATCCTGCGCTTGCTCCAATATTGAAACAGTCATTTGTGGCTTAATTTAATGGGTTTTTGTGCCCGGTACGCTCAGCCTGATTAGATGAGCCTGTAAAGGATTTTGTGTAAGCTAACATTTTGTATTATTCTGCTACATGGGCAGACAAATGGAGACTTTCATAATGGACCAAGAAAGACTAAAAATACTGCCTTACTCTATAAAAGCTGAATCGCGCTTTTCTCGCTCATCACCACATCCACTCGCAGCTGTCCACGGGTAAGTCCAACGAAAAGCTTGCGCTTGTCTTTTTCAGTTAACTCTTCAAAATCGACTTCGCAAAGGACAATGACGGGCATGCTTTGTCCCTTGAATCGGTAAACACTCTCGACCAGGAGAGCACCATCGGTCCAAAGGGCATTTCCAGCTTTGTCGTATTTGCTGAATCGTTTGGTCTTGTACCCACCGAGCTCATCAAGCTTAAGAACTTCAGAAGTTTGGGCTCCGTGGTAGCTGATAACAGCGACTTGGTCAGGCTTGTAGCCATCTTCCCAAAGCTTAGTGAGACATTGGTCAAGGGCCTTACGACTGTTGAGTTGATTGGATGCCCAGGTGTAGAAATGCGGAGTCTGACCAATATGGACGCTTCGAGCAATGACCGGCTCGTCGCTTAGTCCAAGTTGGTTGATCATTTGAACGATCTTTGTTGGACTCCGGAAGTTATCCATAGATGAGACATGGACGGCATCCGTCAAGTAAAAGGTCTCTCGCTCATAGAGTTGTTGATCTGTGTCCCCCATTACGTAAAGGCGACCGTTGTCTTTCAGTCGATCCAATATCGCTTGTGCCCAACTAGGCTCAAAGTCCTGTGACTCATCAATGATCAGAAGGTCAATGTTTTTGGTGAATGACTCAGAAGCATCCACATAGTCTGAAACCATCTTCCCAAAAACGTTCGAGTCAGAGAAGACCAGTTTCTCGCCGTTGCGTTCTGCAAGATCACTGCACAGTTGGTGGAATGTGGTTACCTCAACTGCTGGCGGAGCTAACTTTGCTAAATGATCGGCAAGAGGGCGGTTGTAGCAAACGTAACAACAGCGTTGCTTGGCTTTCGCCCCGTCTTGGAGCAGTTTCAGAGCTAACTGGGTTTTACCTGAGCCAGCTGTTGCCTGAATGACGAACAAGTTACCTGTGTGAGAAATCTTGGGAACCCAAGTTGCTAAGCCACTGGCCAGAGACTTGGTCAGTTCCTGGACCTGTGTAATGTTTGTAGATACGTCCGTGACAACATGGAATCTGTTTGAAAAGAAATCAACAACTTGACCTCTTACCTCGGCAGAAGGAGAGTTGCTTGGAAATGTCCTCATGACCCGTTGGCACAGTGTATCCATTTCGGTCGCATCAACGATTCGTTGCCTGGGGTATGCCAAAACAGCACTGTGGACTGCGTGGTCCGTAAGTACCAGTAACGTGTCTATATTGACCTGAGGAACATCACCATCGCGCATTCTTTGCATTAACGTGCTGTGTTGTCTGCGAACCTGATGTCCGATGTCTTTATCGTCATTAAATCCTCCGTAGGTCTTGGTTAGTGCGCCAGCGCCTTCATTAATTTCCCCTGCCTTAACTTCAATAAGCAAAATATGACCAACTGGTGAGATGACTACTAGATCTAGCTCACCAAAATGCTGGGTATCCTTTTGGATTGACGACCAAGGAAGGTTATGAAAGACGTCAAATGAGTCTGGCAAGCCAGCAGCAAGGATGCGTAAGACATCGCGTTCGCGGTAGTCGCCTGAGTTAAGAGGTCCGCTAAGTGGAGTAGTTGGGTGTATCCGAGCCATTTCTCATTTTAGGATTAATACATTAAGGATATGGAGTATGGGAATATTCTTAATTTAGGAAATTCTTCCACCCTTGGACAATCATCACCATTGCAAGGGTATCAAGCTCGCAGTACCTAAGCAGTGCCGCATTGATCTTAGCTCTGGACTCAATACTGATATCTTCGAACTGAAGTCTTAAATAGGCTGTCGCTGCAGCACTGCCTTCAGCAATTACTAGATCATCTGGGTCTTCGCCAGGGCGGACTTCTTCTCCAATCAGATCACTCCCATACTCCCTGATTAGCTCATAAGGATCTGTCGGCTTACCATCCGCACCGGGAACCCACCAGGTGTAGTCCTTGTAATTCTTGCTAGGTATAAAGTCCTTTGAGCCGTAATTTGGCTTACTGTATTGTTCTTTAAGAAAGTCTGAAACAGCTAATATCGAAGGTAATACCTTCTTGATTGAACTGCTTCCCTTTGTTTCCTTATGATAGTAAGCTAAACGACTGAGCTTACAAAGGTCATACATTGCTCGCTTACCGTGTTTGACAACAGATTTTAAGAAATCAATCAGATCATGCGCATCCTCTGGTGGAGTAGACGTTTCTTGTAATTGTTTGATG
>CAJAYT010000094.1 GCA_903949285.1 uncultured Burkholderiales bacterium | reverse complement strand
TCCGACCATCACTTGGGGCTCACAAGGTATCCTCGGTATTTACAACGACTTCACCCCGCCCAATATCAACAATGTCAATATTCAACTGAATGCGACTTGTAGCAACGGTGGGCCCGTCACATACCAAGTCGGCGATCTGCCTTTGCCCCCTGGACTCACCATGACAAGCTCGGGACAAATTGCTGGGGCTACCACACCGATTGCTGCAGGCTCATTGACTCCTATGAGTTATGAGATCAGCGCGATCGCATCATGCCCAGGTTCGAACCCAACTTTTAATACCAATCCAATGCAGATATTGGTGCTGCCCCCTAACATCATTCAAATTAGTCCAGCGGGTGCGGTCATCTCCGGATTGGGCGTGTGTCCAGTAGGAGCCACGGCATTTTTGCCAATTTCATTACACGGTACTTGTAGCGACCCTGCAGTTGCCACGGCTGGCCAAATTACTGCGGCTCCCGCTGCCTACACCATAACCACCCCTGCATGGTTGTCCAATTTCTCAGCTATGGTGATAGGTGGGGGCGGGGGCGGCGCTGCAGGGGGGCAGGTCTACCTTGGATCTGGAGGGGGTGCAGGCGGATACCTTTACTACAGTAATATTCCTTTAACGCCTGGAAACAGTATTGCAGCGTTAGCCGGAGCGGGTGGACTGGGCGGGGCGGTCGCAACACTCACTACAACTGATGCTGGTTTTGCGGGTGGAGCATCGTGGGTTGCGCAACTCGCCAACCTCGGCACGACCTTACTCAGTCAAATCACAGCTCAAGGCGGCAAAGGTGGAACTGGTTCTGGAGCAAGCGGGGGTGCAGAGCCTGGCTCGAATGCACTGCCGCCCTACACATCGATCGTCTCTTATGCGGGCGGCACTGTTGTGCTCGGCCAAAGTGAGGGAGGCGGGGGCGGTGCTGCAGGTGCGGGTCAAACGCCGGCGGGCGGACCAGGTGCTGCAAACAATATCACCGGAACTTTCAAAACATATGCAACCGGCGGCTCTGGTGGATCAGCAGGTATTCCCGTACCTGTGCCCAAAGCAGATGGTAACGGCGGCAACGGTGGAACGATCAGTGGCGCCGGTGTAGCCGGAGACCCCGGTGTTGTCATCATTCGCTTTTAAACAAGGCTCATTCAATGTTTCAGTCTTTTAACAAATCCTTTGCCCTCAAACCCATTCTCGCACTCGCAACTTTGGTCGTATCAGGCTGTGCAACCGTTGTGAGCGGGCGCTTCGAGGAGATTCATGTGACAACCTACTGCGGCTCACAACGAGTAGAGGCATCTTGTCAGGTGAGTAATGAGAATGGTGAATGGAACCTGCGCACACCCGGGAAAGTAACCGTGCAAAAGGGCTTTGGGGATTTGGTGCTCTTTTGTAGGGGTGACTCATTTGAGCCCCATTTGATGCGACTACAGTCCACAACAACCGCAACTAACTTTGGCAACTTGCTCTTAGGCGCTGGCGCTGGCGCACTGGTTGATGTGAACAACGGTGCAGGCTACTCGTACCCAGAGGAGGTGAGCTTTGTGGTTAAGTCCTGCACTGCACCGCGTAATTCTTACTTGGATTGAACAGGGGCGCCAGATGAATGCCCTGCTGAGTTCATAAAACTTTTTGCATCTCAATATGAAGAATGCCAGCCTCCTCAAAGGGCTCACCGTGAGTTACGTAGTTGTGTTTGGTGTAAAACCCCTGTGCTTGCATTTGAGCGTGTAACGATAAATTTTTAACATGCCTTTCGCGGGCAACACTCTCTAAAGCAGTTAGCACTTTAGATCCCCAGTGTGTCCCCCTCAGGTCGCGTTTTACGGCCATACGCCCGATTTTGCAAGTTGAGTTGCTAACTCCATGTGAAGGCGCTATCGAAGGCCCCTCCGAAGTCACTACCGAAGAAGTTATCAACCTGGCAGTTGCAATGGGTAAGCTCAGTGCGTTGTATAAGACTACATGTTCACTGTTCTCATCTAATTCGTCCTCCTCCATATCGTTGGGAACTCCTTGTTCGCGCACAAACACCTCCTGCCTAATACCTAAAGCGTCTGCCCTAAGTTCCTTCCAAGTGCCTAGACGTAAACTGGTTATTTCCTCGCCGGCTTCGTAGCGAGTGAGCAAGGATTTCATCTGTGCGGGGATGGGTTTAGGCACCTTTTGGACGGCGTGCACAAATACGTAAACAATCTCAGCCAGTATGAGCGCTTTAGAGTCTCGAAATATAGCGCCTTTGAAACTCATGGATGAGTTACCGACCCGTTCGCAGCGAAGGCAAACGCTTAGGGTCTCATCAAAGTGTGCAGAGCCGTTGTACTCAAGGCTCGCTTTTTTGACAAATAAATCCCCCTCTAACTCCCTCAGCGTGAGCTCATAGGGGAGCGCTAATTCACGCCAGTACTGCGTCACAGCAATATCAAAGTAGGTCAGGTAATGGGGATTGAATACAACCTTTTGCATATCTACCTCAGACCACCTGACTCTTAAACGGTGTTGGAGCCTAAAGTCCGTGAGCTTTACTGAGCTAGTTGTGCTAGGTGTGGGGGCTGATTGGGACATAACGTGTTCAAATTAAATCGTTTAAGAAATTACAAGCATCAAGGTGTGACTCACGCGCTTCTTGTATGAAGCGCCCCATTTTGATGAATCCGTGGACAACGCCTGTGAAAATTTTGCATGTCACGCGCAGACCCTGCTCTTGCATCATATTTGCAAGGGCAAGGCCTTCGTCTCTTAATGGGTCGCACTCAGCAAGCCCAATCCAAGTGGGGGGGAGTAAATTTAGGTGAGGAGAATTCAAAGCACTAAAACGCCAGTCAGCCGTGGTCTTCGCTTTATCGGGCCCTGGGTGGTACAAATCGTAAAAGTACTGGATGGTTTGTTGCTCTAATAAGTAGCCTTTTTCGTAGGCACTGTGGGAGGGCATGTTTTGCGTTGCTGAACAACCTGGGTAGAAAAGTATTTGCCCTTTGAAACGATGCCCCTCAAGCACTGCGTTTTGTGCACAGTAAAGACTGAGTGTTCCACCTGCACTGTCACCCCCAACGAAGATATGTCGTGGACTGATTTTTAAATCGAGCGCATTTTTAAAAACCCAATCACAAGCGCTCCAACAGTCTGTGTGAGCCGTTGGGAAAGTAAACTCAGGTGCTAACCTGTACTCTACACTGATCACAATCATTTTGGAGAGTCTTGCAATCTCTTTGCACAGGGCGGCGTGGGTTTGGATGCTACCAATCGTAAACCCTCCCCCGTGCAAATAAATAAGTGCAGGTGAGACCTGCGTGCCACCTTGTTTGCCAACCGTTTGCAAGTTCAGGGGTCGCCACAGTTTGATCAAAATGCGGTGCCCGTCTAGTGCACTGACTTGATAAGTTTCCTCTGAAAGGACCGGGAGACTCTGGGGCTCTAAAATATCTGCTGCCCCAGCGTACTGCGCCTTGGCGGCATCTGGGGATAGGGTATGAAGCAAAGGCCTTTTAGCCTTCACTATATTGCTCAACACTGTTTGCATGGCAAGTGTTAGGGGGGCTGGATCACGAGGGCTAAGGGGGGGCGAGTGGGCTGAGAACATATTGCTATTTTCCCTTATTTTTTTGACCACTCTCAGGCCCCCAAGGATCGTTATACTGGACTGTAGAAATTTCGCAGCAAAACACTTACCTCCTTTTCGCAGTCTGCTTGGACTTAGACTTAGTCCTAATCATTAGCCATTGATTAGCCAACGATCAGCTAACGATTGGTTAACGGTTAGAGGTGCTAAGCGTCAAGGACTTTTCTTTCATATTTTTTGAACTCTCACATGTCAAATATTTTCTACATCACTCAAATTAACATCGACTTTGGTGTGCTCTCGACTCTAAAAGAGGAGTGTGACAAGTACGGCATCACCAAGCCACTCATCATTACGGATCAAGGTATCAAGGCTGCGGGCATACTGGATAAAGCGCTATCTCAACTCAGCGCCCTGAAGGTATCTGTTTTCGATCAAACGCCCTCCAACCCTACTGAGCAAGCTGTAAGGGCGGGAGTCAAAATTTGTTTAGACAATGGTTGTGATGGCCTGATCGCTTTGGGCGGAGGATCCTCCATCGACTGTGCCAAAGGCGTTGCCATTGCCGCAACGCATCCTGGCCCCCTTAAAACCTATGCAACCATTGAGGGCGGCTCAACCAAAATCACCGATAAGGTGCTACCTCTGATTGCCATTCCAACCACCGCAGGCACGGGGAGTGAGGTAGCAAGGGGTGCCATTGTGATTGTGGACGACGGGCGCAAACTGGGTTTTCATTCTTGGTTTTTGGTCCCCAAAGTTGCCTTACTTGATCCCGAGCTCACGCTAGGATTGCCCCCCTTGCTTACCGCAGCAACGGGTATGGACGCCATTGCACATTGTATGGAGACCTACATGGCTCCAAGCTTTAACCCTCCCGCAGACGGTATTGCATTAGAGGGGCTATTCAGGGGGTGGAATCACATCCTAAAGGCTACGCACAACGGTCAAGATAAAGAGGCAAGGATGAACATGATGTGCGCCTCTATGCAAGGTGCTATGGCGTTTCAAAAGGGCCTGGGCTGCGTGCATTCGCTAAGTCATAGTTTGGGGGGTGTTAATCCAGGGCTACACCACGGCACTCTAAACGCAGTCTTTTTACCCGCTGTTGTGAAGTTCAATAGCGCTGCTCCATCACTCTCAAAAGATAACCGCTTAATGCGTATGGCAAATGCTATGGGACTTCAAGCCTCCTCGCACGACCAAGCGAGTCGAGCGATTGCTCAGGCCATTAAAGATATGAACGCCCAACTTGGGTTGCCCCAGGGACTTGCCGCGATGGGTGTGAAAGAGGAGTGGTTTGAAAAAATAATTGTCGGTGCAACCGCTGATCACTGCCATAAAACCAACCCAAGAATTGCTACGCATGCAGACTACACGCAGATGCTGCACGAGTCTATGTAGCCTTTGAATTGCTTGAAATTGCGAATTCCTCTAAATCACTTTCTTGAACTGCTTTGGCTCTTAAGCTCGGTAGTGTTGATGGATGGTAAACGCCGATTAACGATACTTTGAGAACATCGCTCAGGCTTTCTCGAAAGCTGTATGGACAAACTTACCCTGAAAGAAAACCCCTTCCTGCCCTCAAGATCAGGGTTTTAGAGCGCGTCCTGTAAGGTAAATAAGCCCAAACCAAACTAGGTGAGGCAGGGCCTAGCTCTTTAGGTTGTCGGTTTGTCCTTATTCGGGCCAACTTGGGTGAGCGATTGAGCGTTAGTCGGGTTCGCTAAGTTGTTGACAATCACAGGTGTGGCCGCAACCACCACCGATGTAATGATAGGGTTGTACTGAGTGAGAGACTGTGTAAGTGTTTGTGCAAGTGCGGTACTTAGTGCTTGCGATGTGTCACCATCTGCGCTCGCATTTGAAACAATACCCTGAGAGCTACTCCGACCCGCTACCCCGTAGGCAGATGCCCCAGGACCTGAGAGGACAGTGGTGGCAGTCCCCATGGGCGATGAAGTATAGGCATTGAGTGCTGCTGTGAGTTGGGAGGTCGAGCTCAGTGTGCCACTTGTGGAGGCCAACCAAACATCCGCCATCTCATGGGTGCTGCCGTCAGTGGTCGTGTAAGAGGAGATCAGTCCCACCGTGTTTCCGTTGCTATTTGTATTGGCAACCGTTGCGCTGAGATTCAAAGATTTGATGTTTAATTCCGAGAGTGTGAACAAACTACCTGTTGGCCTAGAGCCATCGGTACCCGTGTCTACCCAGACCTGCAGGTGATTGAAGATAGGGTCACTTGCACTGATCTCGGTTGCGCCAGGGGTTGTGAAGGCTGCAAGCGCAGCGAACCCATTTGCCGCTGTCTGTCCGTTGGGCAAAATGGTCGCTGATCCAAAGAGCTCAGAACCATTTGTAATAGAAGTTGCACCTGTAGGTAGATCAACCAAGAAACCTTCACCAGGTGTGATCCAACCCACATAGGAAGCTTGACCTGTATTGCCAAGATCAAAGGAGACCCCGGATTTGCCGATTTGTTGGGTTTGTATACCGGGATCACTGCCCTTGGAGGTCAACACATTGAACGCCTGCGAGCTCAGGCCAGCAACATTTGCGGTGCTAAGCGCCTCTATACCACTGAGGTCGAGGACCAGTGGTGTGAGGGTCTTAAGCACTGAGGCCTGTGTGGTGGTGAACGCAGAGAGCTGAGCTGAGCTGAGCGCACCAAGTTGATGGTCGCTAAAGCCCATCATTGCACTTGTTGTGAGTAAAGCCACGTCAGCCGTGCTGATCTGCGCCAACTGATTGGTGCTCAGCACTGAGATTTGCGTTGAGGTTAAACCGCTGACCTGCGTGGTCGTAAGGGCTGCAATCTGAGGTCCTTTGAGACTGACTATTTGATTAGAAGTAAACTGACCTAATTGCTGCGAGGTGAGCGCAGAGAGTGAAGATGTCAAGAGTCCTGCAATTTGCAAGGTACTAAGAGCAGGAATGCCTACACTTGATATAGCCTCTAATTGTGCAGAGCCAAGGCTGTTTAACTGCTGAAGAGACAAAGCAACTAAGTCCTGGGTTGCCAAAACGCCTATTTGCTGTGCGCTCAGTCCGGGCAAATTCGCTGTTGTTAACCCTTTCATCTGTGCAGTACTGAGGAAGGGCAAACTCAGGGTCGAGATAGCGCCAACTTGGGCAGTACTGAGGACCGTCAATTGTGAGACGCTAAGTCCCTGAATTTGTGTCGAATTCAACAGTCCAACTGTAGACGTGTTCAGGGACTGAAGCTGCCCTGCGCTCAGGCCCACGAGTTGTTGGGAGGTTAGAGCCGTAAACTGTGAGCTCGATAGTGCCCCAAGCTCTGTGGTTGAGAGACTTGCCAGTTGTGCAGAACTAAGTTGTGTGATACCCGTGCTCGTGATCTCCTGTAAAACCGTACTGCTCAGTGCATTAAGTTGCGAGCCCGAGAGGCCCCTGATCTGCGTGCTGGTCAGGTTTTGAATATCCAGCAGTGGGATCTGATTAAGTGTGCTCGGAGTTAGGGCATTTAACGCTGATGACGTTAAATAACCAATCTGCGTTGACGTAATCGATTGAACCCCAGAGCTGGTCAGGCCAACAATACCTGCAGGCGATAGCGCAGCAAGCTGAGTGGGGGTCAATAACGGTATCTCTGAGGTGGTTAAAGCCCCAATAAAGTCAGAGCCAAGGCCACTTATTTGCTTGGTGCTGAGTTGTACCAAATCGGCTGTTGGGATGATTGCAACATTAGAGGAGCTCAGCGCAGCAAACTGATCAGTTGTGATGCCCTGTATTTGATTGGTGGTGATTTGTGTCACCAAAGCACTGGATAAGGAGGACATTGCAGCACTGTTGAGGGCGGCAATTTGTTTGGACGTGAGTGCTTGGAACTGAGTGCTAGATAACTGATTAACGCTAGTGGTGCTTAAATTTCCGATTTGTACCGTTTGAAGCGATGCCATTGCACTTGTTGTGATCAATGCCCAATTGGACGTGCTCAAGTTGCTCAGCTGAGACCCCGAGAATCCTTGTAATTGCTTAGTGCTCAGCACATTAAACTGCGTCGTGCTTAGTAACTGAACTTGGGAGGGCGTGAGTCCCGCTAACTGGGACGAGCCCAAACCACTAAATGCGGAGGCTGAAATGGCGGCCATAGAGTCGGTGCCCAAGGAGGCCAAAGTCGTAGGCGTCAGGCCCGGTATTTGTTTGGATGTAAGGCTTGCAAAGTCTGCCGTACCCAGTTGCAAGCTGTACGCGCTCAGCGCAACTTCAAGCGCAGTTATTTGATTTGAGCTCAGGGATGCAAATTGACTTGGAGTGAGCGCGTTCACATTACTCGAACTCAAACTCGCTATTTGCGAACTTGATAACGCCGCAATATCGCTGTTGGTGATCACTTGGAAGTCATCGGTGCTTAAAAAGTTCAGCTGAGTATTGGAGAGGCCTTGAATGGCCGCAGAGCTCAGTGCTGTGATTTGTGAGCTCCCTAACGCAATCATTTCATCGGAGGTGAACTTTGCAAGTTGTGCACTGCTGATCTTCGCTATAGCAGAGTTGGATAGGTTAGAGACGACGGAGGTGCTAAGAAGCGGGATTTGCGTTGTCGTGAGCCCAATGATTTGTAGTGAGGTGAGCGCCTGAGCCTCTACGGTGGTTAAGGCAGCAATATTGGCTGCATTTAAATAAGACAGTTGAGTCGAGCTGAACGCAGTAAATTGAGCTCCCGTCAGCTCGCTCACTACGCTTGGGGATAAGCCTTTTATTTGGGCAGAGCTCAGTGCCGCAATAAATGAGCTGCTAAGTCCTCCAACAGCGCTCGTGGTGATAGATGCAATTTTTAAATCAGTGACCCCCGGGGCGGCGGCTGCGGAGATGCCAGATACCTGCGCAGCGTTCAGTACGCTAAAGTCTAGAGTTGATAATGCCGATATTTGCAAGCTATTCAAATTCGCAATTGCATTACTTGCAATAACGCTTAATTGACTGGTCCCCAATGTTTGAATTTGTCCGGTACCAAGCCCCAAAATCTGATTGGAGGTGAGTGCCCCTGCTTGGTTCGTAGTCAACGATGCTATGGACGCTGTTTTGAGGGCTGCAATTTGATTGGAGCTCATCGCAGAAAATTGGGAGCTGCTCAACAAGGCAAAATTGTTAGGTGATAAACCAGCGACTTGGGCAGTACCAAGACCCGAAATTCCGGTATTTGTAATTGCACCTAATTCTGTGGACGTCAACGTATTGAGCTGCAGCACAGATAAGGCAGCCAAGTCCTGGGTTGCCAATACGCCCATTTGCTGCGCTGTGAAACCAGTTATGTTTGAAGTCGTCAGCCCCTTCATCTGAGCGGAGCTGAGGAACGGCAAGCTCAGTGTGGAGATAGCGCCGACTTGGGAGCTGCCGAGCGCGCTGAGCGAGCTTAAGCTAAGCCCCTGTATTTGCGATGAACTTAGTAAGCTCACTGCAGTCGTGCTGAGGGACTGAGTCTGTGCGGGGGTGAGTCCTAGTAGTTGTTGAGACGTTAAAACGCTTAGCTGAGCGTTAGAGAGGTAACCTAACTGTTTGGTGCTTAAGCTTGCGATTTGACCAGAGGTGAGCTCTGTAATACCAGTGCTCGTGATCTCTTGAAGGACAGTGCTGGTCATTGCATTCAACTGTGTACTGGATAAACCAGTGATCTGCGCGTAGCTGAGGCTTTGAATATTAGCGGAACCAAGTTGGTTCAGAGTATTTGACGTTAAAGCGTTGATGATGACGGACGTCAAGTAGCTGAACTGATTTGTCGAGAGGGCTTGACCCGCTGAAGTTGTTAATCCTACAGCCCCTGTTGGTGAGAGTGCTTGGATCTGAGCGGGGCTGAGAAGGCCAATCTCTGTCGTTGTTAATGACGCTATAAACTGAGACTGTAGACCTTTGATCTGCGTTGAGCTTAGTTGAACAAAATCAGAGGTGGGTATCAAACCTACGCTGGTCGAGCTCATGGCCGATAACTGCAGCGTAGAGAAGCCTTGAATTTGGGTGGGTGTGATCTCTAAGATAACTGAGCTTGAGAGCGCAGCAATCGCAGCAGTACTGAGTCCCGCTATTTGCTTAGTACTCAGGGCTTGAAATTGTGTGCTCTTTAGATTTCCAAGCGTTGTAGCACTCAAGCCTTGAATTTGGGCCGAAGTTAACACCGCCACATCAGCCAAACTCATCGATTGCAGTGTACTTGAGCTCAATTGTGAGAGCTGCGTGCCCGTCAAGCCCGGTATTTGCACTGTGGTTAAGAGTCCAATCTCCGCGGTAGTGAGAGTACTCACCACACTGCTATTGAGTCCTTGAAGCTGTGCACTAGAAATAGCTTGATATGCACTTGCATTGTTAGAGAGTAGGGCCAATGCACTAGAGCTGAGAGCGGCCAAAGCCGCTGAGGTAAAGCCTGGGGTTTGTTTGGACGTGAGTGCAGCTAAATCATTCGTACTGAGACTGACGCCTGACATACCCATCAAGGTCTTGAATTGGCTCGAGGTTAGAGCCGCGATTTGCGCCGTCGTTAACGCCCCTATTTCAGTCGTCGTTAAATAAGTGATTTGCGAGGTACTCAAAGCGGCAAGGGCACCTAGACTGATGCCTTGGATATCTGCGCTGCTCAGTGACTGTATTTGTGATGAATTTAAGCCTTGTATACCGGCGGAGCTAAAGTACCCAAACTGTTGCGAGGAAAGTGCTGCGAGCGCCGCATTTGTAATCGTAGAGACCGCACTAGAGGTGAGCGAATTGATAGCACTCGACGAGAGTTGAGCAACACTCGACGTTGTTAGTGAATTGACAATGCTATTGGCCATGCTCTTAGTTTGGGTTGCTCTTTTTGGTTCTCGTTATCAGTCTCTTTATCGTACGCAATAAGTCACGATAGGTAGATCGACCCAGAATCTAAAATCTTTACCCGTATTCAACTAATTGTTGAATATTTCGCATTATTTCGGAATATTTTGCTGCGTTGTTTCGCTATTTGCTCTCGATCTGGCGCTTTTTAGTTATTAATAATTACTTTTTGTGCCCTGATTGTTCGGGAGACCCTAGATATCATCCCTCAAGGGGTAAGGGGGTGGCATGACCTGAACCAAGGATAAAGGCTCCTCAGTGGATGCGTGAATGAGAGCGGGCAGCTCAGTTGCACTGATCACTAAACTCGCGAACCCGAAGTATGCGCCCTGGTGAGCTACGGCTCGAACAATTTGGCCGCAGGGTTGTTCGCTCTCTGAATTTAAGAAAAGCTCCTGCCCGTCGCGAAGTGGAGCTTCACAAGATACTAAAAAACCTCTGCGTTTAATGGTCCCTCTAAACTGACTGCGCGCTACAACCTCTTGTCCCGGGTAACAGCCTTTTTGAAAGTGCACACCGCCGACTGACTCGTAGTTGATCATCTGCGGTACAAATGACTCATAGGTGGGTACACCCACCAAACATACGCCGCTCATGATCTCTGACAAAAACCACTCTGATTCTGCTAACCATGTGATGCTGTCTTGGGCTAAAGGGGTCTCGCAAATGCAAAAAAACCGCTCCTCTCCAAGCGAGGGGTAAAGACTGATCCAATGGCACGATCCCTCCTCAGAGGCGCAACTCCAGTGAACCCAAGGTGATTGCCCAAAATGATCAGGGGTTGTTTGTGAACTGAGCGCTGAACTAAGAGCCAATTGATTCTCTTTACCAATCACCCCCATCAAACAAAACTGCGAGCTTGCATCGGTGAGTTTGACCTTGGAGCGCAGCACAAACATGGATAAGCGTTTGACGGTTTGAGCGATCAGATCCGTCGAGCAAACCAAAAGGACTTCTGTGGCTGAGGTTTTGATGCCGATGAAGCTAGCTTGGATTCTTCCCTTTGCATTGCAAAAGCTGCTGAACCGGGCCTCGTTGTCCCCAAGACTCGTAAAGTCATTGGTCAGTTGATTGTGCAAAAAGCCAATCGCATCCTCTCCGCTCACACGAATTATTCCGTAGGAGGATATTAAAGCTAAGCCCTTGGATAGTTGAGGCATAGGCAAAAGACTTTGCTTTGGCAAGAGGGGATCAACACCGAAGGGGTCAGATATTAGGGACTGGTTCATTTAGGTATTTCAGTTGGGGTGTATGGATTATCATATATCCTTCATTGTTTTTTTGATGCAGGGGTTTTTGACTTGATCCGGTTTCTTAAAGTTACTTTTTTGGCTGCTTTGTTTGGCGCCATTTTGGGAGTTGCACAACTCCTTTGGTGGGTCATGGCCCCTTTAAGTATTTCCTCCCAAACCCTTGATCTCTCAATAGAGCCGGGTACTCCTGTTAAACAAATTGCCCAAGAGATCGTCAAATCCGGCGTTGATATTCCCGCTTATGGGCTCTACCTCATTTTTCGCCTAAGTGGTCAATCCAAGCAAATTAGGGCGGGGAGTTACGAAATCACTCGCAATGATACGGGCTGGGATTTACTAGAAAAATTAATAAGAGGGCAGGAAAATCTGCGCGCATTGACCCTGGTTGAGGGCTGGAATATGAATCAATTCAGGGCTTTACTTGAACGCTCTGATGGCCTGCGTCACGAGACATCTGAGATGTCAGATCACGAAATCATGCAAATGCTCGGGCATCCTGAATTGGCGGCAGAAGGGCGCTTTTATCCTGACACATATACCTACGGAAAAGGGAGCACAGATAAAAACATTTTGAAACGCGCGTTTCACTCTATGGAGAGGCATCTAACGAGCGCGTGGTCTGAACACTCAAACACTTCAATCCTTAAATCTGCGGATGAAGCTCTTATCTTGGCAAGTATTGTCGAAAAAGAGACTGGCCACCCAGGTGACCGCCCAATGATTTCAAGTGTCTTTAACAACCGATTATTGCAAGGGATGCCGCTGCAGACCGACCCCACCGTTATTTATGGATTAGGGGCTAATTTTGATGGTAATTTGAGAAAAGCCGATCTGAGGGCTAATCATCCCTGGAATACTTATATTCATACGGGTCTTCCGCCCACACCCATTGCAATGCCGGGTAAGGCTGCGTTGCTAGCGGCGGTTCACCCCGCGAGTAGCGAGGCGCTTTACTTTGTGGCTAAGGGCGATGGGCGCAGCCAATTTAGCAAGACACTAGAGGAGCATAACGCTGCAGTCCAGAAATACCAGTTGAACCGCACCAAAGATTACACTAGTGCACCCACTAACAAATAGATTTTTAGAATGAAGCATGCTGAAAATGGCCTTTTCATCAGTTTTGAGGGCATAGACGGGGCGGGTAAATCAACGCACATCCAAGCCACTGCTGATGCCTTTAAGGCCGCAGGTCGAGACGTCACCTTGACAAGGGAGCCTGGGGGAACACCTTTGGCAGAAAAACTGCGCCAAATGGTGCTGGGTGATGCAATGGATCCATTGACCGAGTCTTTACTTGTTTTTGCAGCAAGGCGGGACCACTTAACCACAGTGATCCTGCCTGCACTCGAACGAGGCCATGTAGTGCTGTGTGATCGGTTTACGGACGCGACATTTGCCTACCAAGGTGGGGGGCGCGGATTTAGTCTAAGCACACTGACTCAACTCGAGAGTTGGGTGCAAACAGTCGGTGATAGTTTCAAGGAGCCTGACCTAACCCTTTGGTTTAAGCTTGAGCCAAGGCTCGCAGCTGAGCGTTTGGCGAGTGCTCGCGTTCCCGATCGATTTGAGTCTCAACCCGAGCAATTTTTTAAAGCTGTTCACAATGCCTATTTAGACCGTGCCAATGCAGCGCCCGAACGGTTTGCGCCAATAGATGCGAGCCAAACCAAAGAACAGGTTTGGGATCAATTGCAGGCTGTCCTAAAAAATAAAAGATGGTTGAAACAATGACCTTCGCTAAAGGACTGATTTCAAATGACTGATAGCACACACGCTTTAGCACCCTGGATTGAGGAACAACTGAGTGTTCTCACAAAGCGCAGCGGGCACGCTTGGCTACTACAAGGCCCCTCGGGTCTTGGTCAATACACCTTAAGTCTAGAGCTTGCAAGGGCTTGGTTGTGTCTATCGCCTAAGGAGCGGCGTGCCTGCGGGGTCTGCTCAAGCTGTCATTTAATAGATGTCAGAGCACATCCGGATTTATACATTTTGATGCCCGAGGTGCAAATGTTAGATCTTGAGTGGCCCTTGCCTGAGAAGGCCCAAAAAGAGATCGACGACAAGGACCGAAAGCCGAGTAAGGAAATCCGAGTCGAAGCCGTGCGCGATATGGTTGAGTTTACGCAGCGAACTGCCTCAGGGACGACTGCAAAGATAGTTCTCATCTATCCTGCTGAAAAACTAAACCTTTATGCGGCAAACATGATTTTGAAGACCTTGGAGGAGCCGCCCGGGGACACCCGCTTTATCGTGGCCAGCGAGGCCGCTCATTTATTGTTGCCAACCATTCGCAGCCGTTGTCAAACCCACGTCATGGTTTGGCCTGGTACACAACAAGCGGTTCAGTGGTTGGTGCAAGAGGGCCTTGAAGAGGGAGAGGCAACGACACTTTTAAAAGCTGCAGGTGGACGGCCTGAGGACTCACTGCAATTGGCGAGCACGGGGATTGATGCCGGCTTGTGGAATCAAATTCCAAGAGCATTGGCACAAGCTGACGCCTCCATCTTAGCCAGTTTCTCGCCAAGCCAAGTCATAACGATCATGCAAAAGTTATGCAATGATTTGATAGCGAATTACTTCAACAGTGAGACGCGTTATTTCACAAAGTCGGTTTTGCCGAAGTCTCAAAATATCAAGGCATTGACACAGTGGTTCAAGGACCTTTCTCAGGCTGCCAAAACAGCAGAACACCCCTACAACGCTGGTTTGATGCTGGAGTCCCTAACTGTTCAGGCTTCCAAGGCACTTCAAAATTAATCCAACCCGAATCCATAAGAACCAACACTTAATGTTTACAGACTCGCATTGTCATCTTAATTACCCAGAGTTTTTGGACAACATGCCCGAACTTCGCGCATCCATGCAGGAGGCGCAGGTTACTCGTGCTTTGGTCATTAGTACCAAAATGGAGACGTTCGAGGATGTCCATTCGCTGGCAATGGCTTACGATAATTTTTGGTGTACCGTTGGCGTTCATCCCGATGAAGAAGGTGTCGCTGAGCCCAGTACGGCTGAGTTGATTGAAAAAGCAGGGCGGCCCCGAGTTGTTGGCGTTGGGGAGACTGGCTTAGATTACTACAGACTTGGCGCGCGAAGTTTGAGTGATATGGAGTGGCAAAGAGAGCGTTTTAGAAGGCATATTCGTGTAGCCAGAGAAGTACGGTTACCGCTTGTCATTCATACTAGAAGTGCTTCTGAGGACACATTAAAAATACTCAAAGAGGAGGGTGAAGACGGATCAAGCGGTAGCGTTGGAGGGGTCTTTCATTGTTTCACTGAGAACGAGTTCGTAGCTCGGGCTGCGCTGGATTTAGGTTTTTACGTCTCCTTCTCAGGCATCGTTACATTTAAGAATGCCAAAGAGTTAAAAGAAATAGCAACTTGGCTACCGTTGGAGCGGCTTTTGATTGAAACTGATAGCCCCTACCTTGCCCCAGCCCCTTACAGGGGGCAGAGAAACTCACCTGCTCTCGTGCCCTGGGTCGCAAAGCAAATAGCTGAGCTTAGGGGGGTGAGTGTGGAGGATATAGCGAGCGCGAGCAGTCAAAATTTTGATCGTCTATTTACAAGAATTAATGAAAAAACAATTTAATGTTCTCCAATTCCCTGGCTGCTTGGGGTCCAACTTATTAGGACTCGTAAAATTTATAGCAGCGTTTCTTCTCCTTTGTTCAAGTCAGATTTATGCAGGCTCTTATTCTGATTTCTTTAGAGCCATAGAGACAGATGATTCGGTGTTAGTGTCAAGTCTACTCAAGCGAGGGTTTGAACCCAATGCGCCAACAGAGGACGGGCAAACGCCGCTCATACAAGCTGTTAAAGCTAACGCTAACAAAACAACTCGCTTGCTCGCAAGTAGCAAAGGGGTAGATTTAGACCGGACCAATTTGCAGGATGAGTCTGCTCTCATGCTTGCAGCCCTTAACGGCAATGCTGAAATTGTTAAGTATTTGGTTACTCAAGGTGCCGAGGTCAATAAAACAGGCTGGACCCCGTTGCATTACGCCGCAACCAAGGGGGATGTGAATATCATTAAATTTCTCCTTGCGCAAAGTGCCTATATTGATAGCGAGTCGCCAAACGGAACAACACCGCTGATGATGGCAGCACGCTACGGTACGTTTGAAGCTGTCAAGTTATTGATCGAAGAGGGCGCAGACCCAACGATCAGAAATAATTTAAAGCTAAATGCAATTGACTTTGCATCAACAACGAACAACCCAAAATTACTCAGTTACCTAAAAACGCAAACTAGTATTTGGATACTCTCTCACCCTTAAATAGGAATGCACAATGAATCAAGCAGAACTGACCAACCAATTGAAGCACCTTTATACCGGAGCGGTCCATGATGTGTTGAGGAGTATGGGCGTTCAAAACTTTGTGCTACCAAACCATATCAGACCGTTAAATCCGGATCAAAAAATGGCCGGTCCTATTTGGACTGTGTCTGGGCGAATGGACACGACAAAAACGCCTCACGAAACCTTGCTGGGATGGACCGAGTTATTGTCTAAAGCACCAATGGGTCACGTTGTCGTTTGTCAGCCTAACAACCACGAGGTTGCTTTGATGGGAGAGTTGTCAGCAGAAACACTTCAAAACAAGGGGGTCCTGGGTTATTACGTCGACGGTGGATGTCGTGACACGGATTACATCCTGAAGCTCGGGTTCCCAGTTGCGCATTCCTTCTTTACGCCTGCAGATATAGTTGCGCGTTGGATACCTGTGGCGTTTGAGGAGCCCATTCAAATTGGATCGGTTTTAATTCACAGTGGGGACTTTTTGCTTTGCGACAGAGACGG
>CAJAYT010000093.1 GCA_903949285.1 uncultured Burkholderiales bacterium | reverse complement strand
TGTTGCCACCCCCGTAGACCAATTGTCCCCCCTGTTCTCCAATCCAGTGGCCAACATCTACGGCGCTTTGCGCGAACGCAGGATCAAGGCCCATTCGGGAGCCGCAGTAAACGCACAAAGAGAGTTTGGATATCATAAAAAATATTAAGTGATCGAGATAGAAATGTATCTTGTAACAGGCAATCGTTACTGTTGTCTCAAGGTGCTGGTAGTTGTTTTGTTATTGAACTTTAGATAATCAATCCAAAGAAGCCCAGCGAGTCAAATTTCTAAGACTGATCCGCTCATAATACTGCATTTTATCAATGCAAGTATTAGGTTGTTTCAGCCAGCGTTTTGGGAGAGCCTCTTTCATTGATGACCCACCAAAATTGGGCGACTTGTGCGCACGCCGATTGGCTTACATGGGAAGCCGCGCTATGGGCGCGCTGTAGTACAAGCACACACGTTCTCCTCCAAAGCACAAACCGTCGGCGATTGTGCTCCCTGACCTAGTGACCTAGTTACCTAGTGACGTAAGCACGTCGAGCCGTTGAAGGAACACTTGAGGATGGCAATCATACAAACGCTGCGTTGCGTAGCATTTTGGATGTTGGCACTTCTGCCGGCGGCGCAAGCGCCAAAGCGGTGATCGCACGGAACGTCTGCTCACAGGAAATTCTCTCTGGCCAACTAGATATTCCCGATGGGTTTGAGCATTGGCTTTTGAAATTTAATGGTATGGGCAGTGACAACGAGCTGGGCAGCGGGACAAATTACGGCCGCATCGAGTAAGCCTACTCCTTGATGGCAAAGAAAGCCGGAATCGATATGTCTCGATGCCGTTTGTTGGAAGAAAATGACCGAGCCCACTTCATGACAAAGCGTTTTGACCGCCCAAGTGGCAACATTGGCCACCACATTTCGAAAGGTAGAGCAGGTCTTGGAATAAGAGAATGGGTTTGAGATGCTTGCAACACGGTCCACGACTGCGATTTGAATGCCGCTAAAAAAACATCATCGCGCTCGGGCATGAGCTTCTCTCAGGAGGAATCATCACGCCTTCAAGTCGGTGAGGATGTCAACAGTTGGGTGTTTGCCCATGTATCCTGCCAAAGTTGTTTGGTGGGGTTCAATTTTGAGCTAAGCGCCCAGGCCAATACCCAAATAATCAAGATCCCCAGCGAGTTCAGACCGTGCAACTCCATTAAGTTACTGATCGCCAGTGGCGGTACAAACCAGATCCAACAAAGTACATACCGAAATACTGCCTGCGATTGCGAGATGGGACCACCGCTTAGGTTGGTGATTCGAATTTTCCAGGTCTTCATGGCTAGGGTCTGACCTTTTCTCCAAAACCAAGTGAAGTAAAGACCAAAGACCAAAAAGATAAAGGCTTGCAACGCATGTCTGTTATCCATCGCGTTGCGCGTTTGGCTGAGGGTGCTGAATAAATAGCCCGCAATAAAGACAACACCAAATAGCAAAACACCTTCATATATCCAACACGCCATGCGTCTTTTAAGGCTGGGCACTAACGTCCCTTGAGGAGCAAGGTCGTGGTGATCTTCGGGGGAGGGCGCAAGGCCAGTAGCTTGTATAGACATTACTTTGCACTCTTAGGTGCTAGTTTGTCTGTATGGGTGGGTTTGGGTAGCGCAAGAAGAGTTTTGGGTGATATTTGTGAAACATCAATTCTGGGTAAATTAGCTGACGCGTGGCTTGTTGAGCTACCAGGTGTAATGGTCAGCAAAGATTTGTTGGTTGGGCGTACAGCGATTGCAGCTCCTTTGGGTAAGGGCTGGGTTGCGTCTAAAAGTTTTTGCTTTGCATCAGGCTCTAGGGCTTGGTAAGCCTCCCATTTAACTCTTTTCTGATCATCGCTTAATTTATTAACTTCAGCAAAGTTCAGTCTTGCAACAGCACGTTCCTGGTTAGACAGAGATACCCAGTCGTTCATCCGACTTTGAAGGCGACTTTGTTCATCAGGACCCATGGTCAAATAGTTTTTAGAGATGACCAACCATTTCTGTTTTTGGAATTCGCTCATCTTGGGCCACAGCTTTTGTAGTGGTGCGAGTGCAATTTTTTGGTCTGACTCTAATTCACGCCAAGTCGGGCGACTCTCAAGTTTGTTTGGGTTATTACTTGCTTTGCTGATCAGGCTGTCTGGTGATGTGCGCAGATCTGCTCCAACGCTTAGACCAGACTGAGTTTGTTCTGAAGGGGTCTGGGCATACGCACTCAACTCACTCCCTACCAAAGCGATGAGAAGTGCTGTCGAGAGGAGATGAGTGACTTTGGCGAGCAATTTAAAAGAGCCTGTTACTTTGTGTTTGAGTCGCTAGTCTGATCATCGCTGGATTCGCTCGAGAAAGGGGACTCTGAGTCATTGGAGGAGGCAGTGCTCAGTTGCAGGAATTTCAAAAAACCTGGGTCTGTGTAGGCCGTGGGCGGCAGATCATCAAGCAGGAGTTTTGCGTCGACCTCAGCCAGCTCAGATGTAATTTGGTGATCGTTAAAGTTAAAGAGCACAAACACTCCAACAACGAGCGCAACGAGGGGGAGGAATGACGCAAATTTGTTCCACAAATTACCTTCCTTGAAATCAAAGTGCAAACTTGCCAAGTTTCCTTGGGCTTGGATTCCCCCGGCGGTCACGGTCTCCCATGCAGAAGACTTCTTGGCAGCGATAGCCTGCATCCGCGCTACGCGCAGACGCTCACTGATGTCGTGAGAGATTTGTTGTGCAGACGAGTCTAGGCGAGACGCCAAGCGCCGACCAAATTGATCCATTAGTAATTGGGAGTGGTTTAATTCTGTCATTTGTACCTTCATGGCTCAATCCCCTTTGCCCTAAGGGCTAACATTAAAGCATGCACAGCGCGAGAGCAGTGCGTCTTTACACTTCCCTCCGTACACCCCATTGCCGCAGCAGTCTCGGAAACGTCCAGCTCTTCCCAATAACGCAGTAGGAAGGCTTCTCGTTGACGTGTTGGCAAGTTTTCAATTTCTTTTTCGATTTCTTTAACTATTTCATTACTTTTGAAGACGTTTTCTGCGCTGTTTGAGTGCTCAAGCTCGTCAACAGAAGTCAGGTTGTCGAGTAGATTGAAATCCTCATCGGTTTCATTGGACTCAAAATCGCCAAAATTGGTGAAAAGGGCGTTTCGGGTCTTCTTTCTCCTAAACCAATCCAAAGTGGTGTTAGAGAGAATTCGGTGAAAAAGCATGGGCAACTCTGCACTGGGCTTGTCTCCGTAGTTCTCCGCCAACTTCATCATGCTGTCTTGCACAATGTCAAGCGCGGCTTCTTCGTCCCTGACGTTG
>CAJAYT010000092.1 GCA_903949285.1 uncultured Burkholderiales bacterium | reverse complement strand
GGCGTCAATCACAAACCACTCATGCTTCACGTCAGCGGGTTTTGCGCTGAACGTTGACATATTTCTATCCTTGAGTGGGTTGTTTGGGCCCTTTTCCACGGTCGGTGTTCTTCTGATGAGAACCTCTTAGGTGGGAAGAAAATCTTACGCCGCGGGGCCACTTTTTCGCTGCGAAGCCTTCCATTATAACCCAAATCGAGGGGTTGTTGCTTTTATGCAAATACCTGGACTCTTGTGGGTTACCCCCCTGTTTAAGACCCCGATTCCAGCGTAAATCCCGCCAGCGCGTCTTGCCCCATTAGTTCCACCATTTGCGGCAAGCTCACTTTGAGTTGGGCTTTTAGGGTGTGGGGCGGATTGATAATAAAAAGACCAGAAGCTGAGAGACCGGGACGTTTGGGCGAATTATTCGTTCCCAGCACATCTAGTTGAGAGCCCATTTGACCTGATTTGATGCGAAGAGTCGCGTGAAGCCAAGGCTTACGGACCTCTTGGGAAAGCACTTTCAGTCGTCTGGGTAGATCATGGGCCTCAGGTCTTGCAATGACCGGATACCAAACCACGTAGGTGCCCGTCACAAACCGTTTTAGACTGTCTTGGACGGAGCTGATAACACGCGCGTAATCCGACTTCATCTCGTAACTGGGGTCCATGAGCACCAGCCCACGTCGGGTTGGGGGTGGGAGCAATTTCTTGAGCCCCTCAAAGCCGTCTTCTTTGTAGCAATTGATTTGTCTTCCTGCTCTGAGTTGCTCGACGTGCTTTTCAAGCATGCGACTGTCAGTGGGATGCAACTCAAAGAGCTTGAGTTTGTCGTGTCTTCTCAAATAGTCCTGTGCAATCAAGGGTGAGCCAGGATAGACCTTGAGGGAGCCACTCGGATTAAACCGCTCCAACTCTTGCACGTATTCCCCAAGCATCTCCTCTAGTTCGGTACCTTTGTCTGCAGCGCTCTTGAGCAACTGTCTGAGCCCTTCCTCAGCCTCTTTGCTGAGCTCGGCTGCATCGCTGTCGAGCCTGTAAATACCGGCGCCAGCGTGGGTATCCACAACCGTAAAGCCCACCTCTTTTTGGGTCATGTACTGCACAATAGCAATCAAAACAGTGTGCTTGAGCACATCTGCATGATTTCCTGCGTGATAGGCGTGTCGGTAACTAAACATAGGGTGATCTTACCCTTAGATGCGCCCAGATTAGTGCACCCAAGAGAAGATCACGTTCGGTCAATATTAATTATTCCGGCAAAATCCCGATTTCTTTTGTGACCTCGGTCCACCGCAGCGTCTCTGAGCTTAAGAATTTGCCCACATCCGCTTCTGACATCGTAGCGTCAGCCAAGGGTCCAATGTTTGCGATTCGAGCTGCAAGCTCCTTATCTGCCAATAACAGATTCACCTCGTGGTTCATTTTGGAGATGGCTTTAGCAGGCGTTCCTTTGGGTGCAACGATCGCAAACCAGCCAACCATATCAAAGTTTCCATACTTCTCAGATAGCGCGGGTACGCTTTCCCAGCCCGGCACTCTTTTAGCAGCTGTTGTCGCGATAACACGCAACTTGCCCTGCTTAGCCAGCTGCGCGGTGGATGCCAAATCTGCAACCATTGCGTCCACATGGCCGCCCATTAAATTTTGAGATCCAACCCCTACATTGGCATATGGCACCAAATTGGCCCCTGCCTTTGATCGGGAGTTAAAGAGGCGTGCAGTCATACCGCTGAAGGTACGTGGGCCTTCGTCTCCAATTGAGAACTGTCCATTCGAGGCTTTTGATTTGGCAACCAAATCATCGATCGTTTGAATGGAAGAGTTTGCATCTACTAAAACAGCAAAGGGACTTCGTGCAACAAATGCAACGGGCACAAAATCCTTTTGAGGATCGTAGGCTAATTGATTAAAAAGCAACGGGTTCAGAACCAAAGCAGCCGTTGTTGCAAAGTAAAAGGTATACCCGTCAGGGGTCGAGTGGGCAACGCTTTGGGCGCCAATCACGTTTTGACCGCCTGGTTTGTTGTCAATCACAATGGGCTGCCCAAGCGGCTTAGCAAGTCGCTCTCCAATTAACCGGGCCACGTTGTCGGGTCCTGAGCCAGCGGGCTGGGAGAGCACAAACCGGATCGGTTTATCGGGCCACGTTGTGCTTTGCGCCCAAAGTGAAGGGGCAACTCCGCAGGACGCGATCATCACTGCTTTCATTAATTGTCTGCGTTGCATTTTTTTCCTATCGATTTATATTGATAAACATGCTCTGAACTTTACCTGTACCTGTACCTGTACCGGCTCTCACACCAACTCTGTCAACTCACTCAACTGGGCCGATACATCATGCGGGGTTTTACAAACACCGAAGATGTAGTGATCCGGTCGAATGATTGCCGCGTGCACACCGTGTGTTTCAAACCATTTACCAAGCACACCCTCTAGCTCTGTGAGTGCTGGGGTACCGAGTCTGAGACACTTTAAATGAGGGCTCTCCTGATGATTCTCACACGCTTGCACAAAGCCTTCATCAGCATTTGCACTCAGCACCACCTTCCACCCAGCAGGGTAGACCTCATCCATGCGCACACCGTTGCTACCTCCCCCTACTCCTTTTAGCAAAGGTTGGGGGAAAATCGTACCCCTTGCAGGATGCACAAGAGACCCGAGCAAACCAGAAGACAAAGCGGGCTGAACGTCTTGGCGCGGCATAGGCGTCACCACACCACCGCAATCTGCCAACAATTTAGCGTCCCTTGTACGCGCTAGCTCAACACTTCGCTCAGTGATGATGCGTCCAATACCTTTGATGCGGGTTGTGAGCTCAGTGACGTGCGCTTTGCGCTCGGTACTGTATGAGTTGAGTAAAGTCTCTTTTGCACCACCCGTCAACACTGCCTCCAAGCGCCAGCAAAGGTTGACCACATCACGAACGCCTTGGCACATACCTTGACCCAAAAAAGGTGGCTGTTGGTGCGCCGAGTCACCGGCTACAAATACGCGACCCACCCTCCACTGATTTGCAACGAGTGCGTGAAAGCGGTAACTGGCTTGGCGCCAAAGTGTTCCCTCCTCCTCATTGATCCACGGAGCCAACAACTTCCAAGCGCCCTCAGGTGTCGCCAGTTCTGCGGGGTTTTCTCCCTCGTTAATAGAGATCTCCCAGCGTCTGTGGTTCCCCGGTCCAATCACATATGTTGCAGGACGCTTGGGATTGCAATACTGCACACTCGTCGTTGGCAATTTAGCAAGTCCGCGCTCATTGACCATAACGTCAATCACGAGCCAAGGCTCATCAAAACCCAAGTCCTCAAGCTCTATGCCTACAAGGCCCCGCACTGAACTGCTGGCCCCATCACACCCGATCGTATATTTTGCTCTCACCAATGAGGAGCTACCGTCCTCACGTTTGAGGGTAAGCGTTGTAGCGTTTGCATCTTGCACCAGATTCGTGAGTGTGAGGCCAAGATCAACCGTAACGGATTCATGCGACTGAGCGTATTCGCGCAAAATCTTTTCTACAGGTGGCTGTGTAAAGACTACCGAGGGCGTGTGAGCAAGAGGATAAGGTGCAGCAACCGTGGACATTCGCTTTATGACCTGCCCGTCTACACCGTAATAAACAGAGTCTGTAAAGGGCTCCAAAAAGGGTTTGATTTTGTCGCTAAGCCCCATTTGTTGAAAAACACGCAATATCTCATGATCCAAAGCTATGGCTCTTGGTTTATCGTAGACACCTTGTAGCTTGTCGCAAACAAAGGTGCGAATACCTTTTTTCCCAAGTAAGCCCGCGGCTATAGCGCCCGAGGGGCCAAATCCCACAATCGCTACATCGTACATTTCGTGCTCAGTGGTTGCGCTCATGCTGCGTGAACCTCACTTTGGATTTTGTTACGCAACACGCCAATGTTTTCAATCTCAATCTCTATGGAGTCCCCGTCTCTCATCCATACGGGAGGAGTCCGCGCTTGGCCCACTCCTGCAGGCGTGCCCATCACAATCAAGTCCCCGGGCTCTAGGGTCATACACTCTGTTAAAAGCTTAATAGTCTCAGCTACACCCCAAATCATGTCCCGCGTGTTTGCGTCCTGCATGACATGACCATTCAAGCGTGCTTGAATGGTCAACCCCTCTGCCCCCTTTGGTAATTCATCAGCCGATACCAGCACTGGGCCAAAGCCACCGGTTTTGTCAAAGTTTTTACCAATCGTCCACTGCGGTGTTTTCTTTTGATAGTCACGCACAGAGATATCGTTAAAGCAACTGTAGCCAAATACACAGTCGAGTGCATTCTCCATCGACGCATGTTTGACACTCTTTCCGATCACAACGGCCAACTCTGCCTCATAGTCCAAGCGCTCGGAGACTTTGGGCAGTACCGCGTGCGCGTTGGGGGCTAGTAAGGAAGTAGCGCAGCGCAGGAAAAACCACGGATACTCAGGCTTCTCGCGCCCGCCCTCTTTGGCGTGATCAAAGTAGTTCAACCCCAAACAAATAATTTTCCCTGGCTCAGGCATGATTGGAGACAACTCCAAACCAGCCAGGGGTAGTCGCGGCGCCCCCGAGCTCAACGCTTTTTTGGCAGCCCCTAGCAAATCGATGCCCGACTTTAATGCCAACCGTAAGTCCGCGTTCACCTCGGGAACCGCAGCGCTCAGATCGATCACTTGATCGCCGCCTTCGATGACGCCCAAGCGGTGTTGGCCGTTTTTCTGAAATGTAGTAAATCTCATTTTGATTCCTTGGAAAGTAACAATTAAGAAACGAAAAAGACGGCCTTTTGGGCCTCTTTAAGTTTGGGACTTGGGGGGGCGGAAATGCCCCATTGATCGACTCGGCCAGGCGCCCAGGTCCAGTCACTGGGTTGGCCTGCTTTGTAGGTATCATCAATTTGCTCCACCTCAGCGGTGTACTCAATGACGACGCCAAAGGGGCCAATGAAGTAATTGAAAGCGTTGTCTCCGGGTCCGTGACGGCCCGGGCCCCATTCGATACTGTATCCAGCGTCTCGCATACGCCCCCCGCCGCGCATGACGGAGTCGACATCTGGCATCAAAAAAGCGATGTGATTGAGCGCGTCGTTATCCGTGTCTCCAAGAGCAATACTATGATGATCGCTATTGCATCTCATGAATGCCATGATCCGGGTCCTATCAGAGAGCGAGAAGTCAAACACCGCCTCCATGAAGCCGCGTGTCGATTCAACATCGTGACTATTCAAGACAGCATGCGCCAAGCGAATCGGTTTATCCCTTGCCTCATCTGCACTATGCCGTGCATTTGCACTGTTTTGAAGTTCGTCACCATGGACGAGCTGAAAAATACGACCATCCGGATCCGCCACACTCAAACCCACTCCACCACCAGGTTCGGTCACTTTGGATACGGGCGAGAGCACCCGCCCTCCTGCTGAAACGACCTCTTGAGCGACCACATCCAGCGCAGACAAATCACGCGCCCTGAGGGTCACACACCGTATGCTCGCTGGACCCTCAGCTTTGTGAAGGGCCAACAAATGGTGATCCGGTCCTGTACCCTTAAAGTAGACTGCATCAGCCGATCTTGCAGCAACATCCAAGTGCCAAACGTTTACAAAAAATTGCTCAGCCAAGTCCAAGTCAGGAACGTTGAGGGCAACGCTTCTTAGAGCGCTTACTCTCGAGGATGCATGCGTCATGTGTTACTCCATATTAGTTTATGCAATGCCGAGAAATCTTTTCGCATTGAGGTGGGTTAATTGATCAACGACGCCTTGGTCAAACGCAGCTTGACTGATCCGCTCCAGGGGTCGATGTTCATGAAAATTAAAAGGGTAGTCTGTACCAATCATCAACTGGGACGCGCCGAAAGTGTGAACGAGGTGGCGCAAGGTGTGCTCATCAAACACCAATGTATCGTAGAAGAGTTTGCGTGCTTGCTCGGTGGGCGAGAGATGAACGCTTTGCTTGAGAGCCGGGAAAACGGACACCCCTTTTTGAAGTCTTGGGAGCAACATCGCCAACGTCCCACCACCGTGACTGAATGCAATTCTTAACTTGGGATACCGCTCTAGTAAATTGCCTGTCAGGACCGAGGCAGCAGCCAATCCAACATCGGTTGGATAACCAAGCACTTGTTGCAGCGGCGCTGGGCCCACCAAACGGTCCATCCCCGCGGGCCTTAGAGCGTGAACAAAAACCGGCATATCAAGCGCCGTGCAGGCCTCAAAAAAAGGATCAAACCTTGCGTCGCCAATCACCACCCCATTGATATTGCTCCCAATCTCAACCCCGCAAAGACCCAGCGTTTCTTTGATGTAATGCAGCTCTTTGATCGCAAGGGGTAGATCCTGCAAGGGCACCGCCCCTAAGCCTATAAGTTTGCCAGCTGATTCATGCACCATCAGCGCGATTTGCTCATTGAGAAAACGGATCAACTGAGCGCCGTCGCTGGGTGAGAGCCAGTAAGACAGCAACTCTGGCATTGGTGAGACGGCCTGTAACGCAAGGCCCATGTCTTCAAAGTCAGCAAGACGGCGCGAAGTAGTCCAGCACTTATCTGAGACCGTTCTGTAGTTTTTACCGTCAATCATGACGTGTCGATGACACTCATCCGCAGGCGCCATAGAGGGCCAACCAGCAGGTGCTGCGTTGCCCAGGTATTTGGGGAATTGTCCTGGGATGACGTGCGCATGCACGTCCACACCGCAATTGCATTTCATAGTGGGCCTTAGGCTTTGCAATTAAGGACCTGATAGGGGCGAGTCTTGGAAAGTAAGCCCGCCGTGCCCGCCGTGCCCACCATGCCCGCCGTACCGGTGTTTAAAGAATTAGCAGTGTCAGCAGGTTCTACACGCTGGCCCGTGCCTAGTGGCCCGGTGCCCCGCAGATGGCACGCCCAAGTCAGTGTTTGATGCATGAGATGTCTCAATTGTCTCAATTGTTTTTTTAAAACCAAATGTATTGGCATCTTATTTTTGGACAGTTTAAGTTTCAAACCAACATTCGTCCAGATGATTTTTTGAATACATAATATCCACCATATGGATATTAGATCTTTAGACTTGAATCTGCTCGTGGTGTTTGATGCCATGCTTGAGCACCAAAACGTAACCAAAGCTGGGGACTCCATCAAACTGAGTCAACCCGCGATGAGCGCAGCCGTCTCCAGACTGAGGGAGCTGTTTGATGACCCTTTGTTTGTCCGAACCAGACAAGGTATGGCCCCTACGCCAAAAGCGCAGGCGTTGAGTCCAAGCGTAAGACAAGTGGTGCAGACGATCCGAGGCGATATTCTTCAGCCCAAAGAATTTAACCCGCTTTTAAGTGACAGAACATTCACCTTGGTGACACCTGACATTGCAGAGGTTAATTTTTTACCCCGCTTAATCTCAGAATTGGCAAAGAAGTCGCCCCACATTAATCTGAGAACCTTAGCCATGCCCAGAGAAGCCGCGGCTCACTCACTGGAGTCTGCTAGTGCAGAAATGGCGATTGGGTATTTCCCTGATCTACATAAAGCCGGGTTTTTTCAACAAAAGCTCATCACCAACTCGCACGTTTGTTTGGTGAGGATGAATCATCCGACGATTGGCAACAAAATCACAAGCGCACAGTTCCTTCAGGCAGCGCACGCAGTAGTTAAACCCGATGGACGCGAGCACCTCTTTGAGCGATTCCTGCAAGGCAAGGGAATAAAACGCCGTGTCGTCGTTGAGTTATCTCATTTTATGAGTCTACTGCCGATTATTGAGACCTCAAATTTATTGGCGACCGTGCCCAAAGATCTTGCAGAATTCTTTGTCCAGCACGGCAACGTGCGCTACATTCCTACCCCTATGAAGTCCCCCGTTATTGATGTTCATTTGTTTTGGCATCAAAGGTTTCACAAAGAGCCAGCACACATTTGGCTCAGACAGGTGATACACCAACTATTTAACCAAAAGAAGTAAGAATACATAGCAAGCCAAACATAGAGGCATAAAAAAGGGATCGAGTCTTTAGATTGACTCGATCCCTTGATTCGTTTTTATATACTCAATGTGGTGGGCTGTGGAGGATTTGAACGCTCCGACCAAAAGATTAAGTGTCTTCTGCTCTAACACTGAGCTAACAGCCCGCACATATATTATAAATAAATTTTCAGGCTTTTCTTAAAACTTTTTATGACAACTCTTGCGACCCTTTGAAACGATTATTTTCCGCTCTTGTATCCTTACTCAGAACTTGATCGTGACTTTGTCTCGCCAGTCATCTTCAGCATGAAGATACTTGATCTTATTTATAGATTTAAATTTTTAGAGATTTGCATCACAGCGTTAGATTGATTCATACTGTAAAAATGAATGCCCGGCGCGCCCCCGTCCAGCAGTTGCTCGCAAAGCTTGGAGACCACATCCACGCCAAACGCACGGATAGATTCCACATCATCGCCGTATGAGTGCAGACGCTGCCTGATCCAACGCGGAATCTCTGCGCCGCAGGCGTCAGAAAAACGCATCAACTGGGAGGCACTTGTAATAGGCATGATACCTGGGATGATTGGGATGTTCACACCTGCTGCGACCGCGTCCTCTACAAATCTAAAGTAAGCATCCTGATTGTAAAAATACTGCGTAATCGCAGAATTAGCGCCCTCTCTTACTTTTGCAACCAAAGCATTGATGTCACTTTGAGCCGTCGCCGCTTGGGGATGAAATTCAGGATAAGCTGCCACTTCGATGTAAAAATAGTCTCCCATCTGTGCACGAATAAATCGCACCAAATCACTGGCGTAATGAAACTCTCCGCCGTGACCGTAGCCGCTTGGCAAGTCACCCCTTAGGGCGACCAGTCTTTTAACGCCCATGGCTTTGAGCTCCTCGAGCTCGAGTCGCACTTTTGCAGCGCTGGCGCCGATACAAGAAAAATGCGATGCTGCGTCTACGCCTTCTTTAAGGATTTCACCAACCGTTGCAAAAGTTCCTGCTTGCGTGGCCCCTCCCGCTCCGTAAGTTACAGAGCAAAACTGAGGTTTTAGGGCGTAAAGTGTTTTGCGAACAGCTCGCAGTTTCTCAGCTCCCTCAGGCGTCTTGGGCGGAAAGAATTCAATACTAATATGGCTCATCAGGCAGATCCCCAAAATAAGCGAAACGCTCATTCATTTACGTCAATTCATAGTGCTTAAACGAAAGGGGCCAAAGCCTTAACCGACCTGGCCCCTTTGCGCTAAAACACCTTTATCTTCGTTTTTGCACTTAATGCAAACGAATATTAATAACGGTATGTATCGGCCTTGTAAGGACCGCTTTTAGATACACCGATGTATGCGGCTTGCTCGTCGCTCAGTTCGGTGAGCATGGCACCTACTTTGGCCAAATGCAGGCGCGCTACTTTCTCGTCCAAGTGCTTGGGAAGAACGTAGACTTTACCTGTTTCATAGGCCTCGGGACGTGTAAAGAGTTCGATTTGAGCAATCGTTTGATTTGCAAAAGAGCTACTCATCACAAAGCTTGGGTGACCAGTTCCGCAGCCCAAATTAACCAAACGACCTTTGGCAAGCATGATGATGCGTTTGCCGTCAGGGAAGATGATGTGATCGACTTGGGGCTTGATCTCTTCCCATTTGTATTTTTCAACACCGACGATATCGATCTCGTTATCAAAGTGACCAATGTTACAAACAATCGCTTGATCTTTCATCTTGACCATGTGCTCATGGGTGATGACGTGTTTGTTACCTGTTGCTGTCACAAAGATATCTGCCTTGTCAGCAGCGTACTCCATGGTCACAATTTTGTAACCTTCCATCGCTGCTTGCAATGCGTTGATAGGATCAATCTCAGTTACCCAAACTTGAGCGCTCAATGCGCGAAGCGCCTGTGCACTGCCCTTACCCACATCGCCGTAACCCGCAACAACTGCAACTTTTCCTGCGATCATCACATCGGTTGCGCGCTTGATGGCGTCAACCAAAGACTCACGGCAGCCGTATAAATTATCAAACTTGCTCTTGGTTACTGAATCATTCACGTTGATTGCCTTGAACAACAAAGTTCCAGCAGCAGACATCTCATTCAAGCGGTGAACGCCCGTTGTGGTCTCCTCAGTCACGCCAATGATCTCAGCGCTCTTTCTGGTGTACCAGGTTGGGTCCTGAGCAAGCTTGGCCTTGATAGAGTTAAAGAGGCAGATCTCTTCTTCACTTTGTGGATTACTGATGACGCTGAGATCTTTCTCAGCTTTTTGGCCGATGTGCATTAGAAGCGTTGCATCTCCACCGTCATCCAAAATCATGTTGGGGCCTTCGCCTTTGGATCCAGCAACGCCGAATTCAAAGATTTGGTGCGTGTAGTCCCAGTAATCAGCGAGTGACTCACCCTTGTATGCAAAAACGGGGGTACCGTTTACAACCAACGCTGCGGCTGCGTGATCTTGAGTTGAGAAAATATTGCAAGAAGCCCAACGCACCTCAGCGCCCAGGGCTTGCAGTGTCTCAACCAAAACAGCAGTTTGGATGGTCATGTGCAATGAACCCGTGACACGAGCGCCTTTTAAAGGCTGTGATTTGGTGAACTCTTGACGAATAGCCATCAGGCCAGGCATCTCGGTCTCAGCAATTTTGATTTCTTTGCGACCCCAGGCTGCCAATGTAATATCAGCAATTGCGTAGTCAGCGGCTTGGGTGGATTTTAAAACAGCACTCATTTATTCAACTCCATTCAATGTTGATACCACTGATGAGTGCGAACTGAGCTTAGGCCAAAGCGCTTTAGAGGCTCACCTCACATCTATCAGTGGGTGAGCGCAGTTGGTGATCAAGATCCGAGCCTCACCGTCGTTCTAAGAAATGAACTCGGCTGCAGCGCTCCTCGGATTGACCCATATTTTAACTCAAACTGACAAATAGTTGCAACCAAAGCAGCCTTAAAACCCCAAAAGGTATGCACCTTGCTACTCAATAGTTTAGAAAACCAAGCTAACCCATTACCAATGCTGTCTTTTTGAGGCAGGTTAAATTAGACTACTGATGCACACTTATCCAAATCAGATTCAAAATTTTAGTCGCCACCCCGGATACATTTGAAGAACACATCACACTAGCCCAGCCTCATGCTACTAAACAGCCTGGACCCCAGAGCCTTTCAGAATCCAATTTTGCTATCTGTATTTGCAGCAATTTTGGCGCTGGTCGCGTTCGCGTTCGTGTTCGTGTTCTTAGCGCGCAAGATACGCCGTTTAAATCAGGAAAACACCGCACTCAAAAGTGCCATTTCTGGGCAAGACATTTGGGTTGCAAGTATGAGCCACGAACTGCGCAGCCCCTTATCCGCGCTCAAGTTGCATCTGGAATTATTAAAGCAAAGCGGTCAGGTTGCCTCCCCACAACAAAACCATTTAGAGGGCGCCCAAATTGCGAGTGAGCAGCTACTGAGCTTGGCGAATGATATTTTGGACGGAGCCCAAATTCGCTCAGGTTCGTTTGCGCTGCGTCCATCCCAAATCGATATCTTACAAACCGTCTCCACGGTCTTTGAGACCTTCTCTGCACTTGCAAGGGCAAAAGGACTTCAAATAACCCTTCACGTTGCACCCAACATACCCCAGTTCATGGTCCTAGATGAACTACGGCTGCGCCAGGTGCTCGTTAATATTGTCTCCAACGCCATCAAATACACAAGCGCTGGGAAGATCAGCATTAGCATTGATGCATCCATACCAAACACAGTCACCTTAAGGGTTACGGATACGGGAGTGGGAATCAAGGAGGAGGAACTGAACCGCATCTTTGAGCCCTTTTATATGATCAAGGCTGAGGGAGATGGACTCAAGGGCGGCCCCAGCAACGGCCTAGGCCTGGCGATCGTCAAGAGCATCGCAAAAGCCAGTGGCTGGGAAGTCTCAGTGCGTAGCAGCACAACCCATACACCTTTGCGTCCCAAGGGGTCAACTTTTGAAATTTCTATACCCTTTACTCCCGCTCGCTCGACTCAAGGGCCAATGGATACTCAAACGGACACACGCCGCAAAACTGACTCGCTAGGTAATTTGTCCAATACCCATTCACCTACTATTGATAGTGCAAGTGTTAGTGCTAGTGCTAGTGCTAGTGCAAGTGCAAGTGCAAGTGCAAGTGCAAGTGCAAGTGCTAGTGCAACAGCTCTAGCATCGACTGAAGTCCCCATTCAGGGAATTACTACTTTAAGCGTTCTGATCGTTGACGACCTCTTGGTCAATCGGCATGTCCTCAAACTAGCACTTCAAAAAATAGTTGAGTCCTCATGGCTCAAAACCAACAGCTCTAAGACCTACTCCCCGCCTCTCAAAATATCCACAGATGAGACCGGGAGCGGCCAAGAGGCACTGAATTTAATGTCAAAGCGGCCTTATGACTTGGTAATCGTAGACTGGAATATGCCCGGTATGAGCGGGGCCAAGTTGTTGGAGAAGATTCATGATCTTATTTACAGAGCGCCCACACGAGCGCATCACCGAACTGAGATTGCAATCATCTCCGGGCAAATCGATCACTCTTTGCAACTCGTTTGTCACAATCTTAAGATTAAACACTTACTGACCAAGCCCGTTGGACTCAAAGAGCTTGAAGAGTTGGTGTATGAAACAATCTCTTTGGATCTCACTCCTTAGCTGCACGGTCAATGACTGCAATGAGTACACCTCCTCTCGCTCAGCACAGCTTGAACGCTGAACGCTGAATGCTGAATGCTGAATGCTGAATGCTGAATGCTGAATGCTCAACTTCAGACTCTAAAGCCTTACTTAATCCATGCACAGAGGATTTGGATGGCTAACAAGTTATGATTGAGGGTTATCGAAAAAAATATTATGACCACAGTTTCTCAAGAAGTTCGTCGCAGACGCACCTTTGCCATCATCTCCCACCCCGATGCGGGTAAGACAACACTTACGGAAAAACTATTGCTCTTCTCCGGAGCCATCCAAATTGCGGGCTCTGTAAAAGCCCGCAAAGCCTCAAGACACGCAACCAGTGATTGGATGGAAATCGAGAAACAACGCGGCATCTCAGTGGCAAGCTCCGTCATGCAGATGCTTTATAGAGATCACGTCATCAACTTACTTGACACCCCAGGACACAAAGACTTTAGTGAGGACACCTACCGCGTGTTGACCGCTGTGGATTCTGCGTTGATGGTGATCGATGCGGCCAACGGCGTTGAGGCGCAAACAAGGCGTTTAATCGAAGTGTGTCGACAAAGAAATACGCCCATCTTAACCTTCATTAACAAAATGGACCGTGAAGTACGCGACCCCCTTGATCTCTTGGATGAGGTGGAGCGGGAGCTGGGGATGCCCTGCACGCCGATGACTTGGCCTGTTGGACAGGGCAAACAATTCTCAGGTATTTTGAACCTTAGAAACGATACGATGACGGTGTTCGAATCGGGCAGCGAGCGAAGGCCTGAGGACTTTGAAGCACTCCCCTTAAAAGATATCGGCGCGCTCAAAGAGCGTTTCAAAGATACTTGGGATGCATCTATTGAGAGCATGGAGCTCGCAACCGGTGCATCCCCTGCATTTGATTTAGAGGCCTTTCTCGCTGGGAAACAAACTCCAGTGTTTTTTGGCTCAGGCGTTAATAATTTTGGAGTGATGGAGATACTAGACGCTTTAGTAGACCTGGCTCCCTCACCACGACCACGCGTAAGCTCTCTCATCGTAGACAAGGCCCCCGTTATCAAAGAAATTCAACCTGAGGATGAGCATTTCTCAGGTGTCGTGTTTAAAGTCCAGGCAAACATGGATCCCTCGCACAGGGATAGGATCGCCTTTGTACGGGTTGCCTCGGGCAAGTATGTTCCGGGCATGAAACTCAGAGTTCAACGCTCTGCGAAAGAGCTTCGCCCAACCTCCGTGGTGACCTTTCTTTCACAGCGAAGAGAGGCCGTAGAAGAGGCTTATGCAGGAGACATTATTGGCTTTACCACCCACGGGGGGGTACAACTCGGGGACACCATTACAGACGGCATAGCACTCCAGTACACGGGATTGCCGTTTTTTGCGCCAGAACTTTTTATGACCGTGATTCTTAAAAACCCCCTTCGCACCAAACAACTCCAAACCGGCTTGGCGCAACTTGGTGAGGAAGGGGCGATCCAAGTTTTTCGTCCAGAGGCGGGTGGCTCTATGCTGCTGGGTGCGATTGGCGCTTTGCAATTCGAAGTCGTCCAACACAGACTCAAAGCCGAGTACGACTGTGACGTCAAACTCGAGTCCTGTCAGTACACAGGCGCGCGCTGGATCACAGCCAAGAGCGACTCTGAACTCAAAGAGTTCGTCTACGCTTACCCGCAGCGCATGGCCCTTGATGCAGCCAATACGCTTGCCTATCTTTGCACCTCACCCTACGATGTGCGCTTGGCGCAGGAACGGTTTCCCAAAATAGAGTTCCACCCCTTGCGCGAGCACGCGGGACTAACCCTCCAAGACGCGTCGTCTTAATCCTTTTAAGCGGCGTAGCCCACTCCTCTGGCCAACACGGGTGCAAGCGCTAATCCGGTGTGGGTTTTCAGCTTGGTGCATTGTTCCGGGGCGTTAGACATCACGACCCGTCCCCCCGCGTCTCCCCCATCTGGGCCAAGATCGATGATCCAATCGGCCTCCGCTATCAAATCTAGGTCGTGTTCGATCACGATCACGCTGTGTTTTGCATCCACCAAGCGGTGCAGTACACGGATCAATTTATCAACGTCTGCCATGTGCAGGCCAACGGTTGGCTCATCCAGTACGTAAAGCGTGTGCGGCGCTTTCTGACCGCGCCTTGTGATGTCATCCCGCACTTTGGATAATTCAGTGACCAATTTAATACGCTGCGCCTCACCCCCTGAGAGCGTCGGTGAGGGTTGTCCCAAGGTCAAGTACCCCAGTCCGACATCCTTTAAGAGTTGCAAAGGGTGAGAGATTGCGGGCATGGATGCAAAGAACTCAACCGCCTCATCCACCTCCATCGCCAACACGTCCCCAATACTCTTACCGCGCCAACTTACCGTTAAAGTTTCCGGATTAAACCGAGCTCCTTTGCAGACCTCACACAGCACTTTCACATCGGGCAAGAAACTCATCTCAATGGTCCTCATCCCCTGCCCCTCACACCCTGGACAACGCCCCTCGCCCGTATTGAAGCTAAAGCGTCCTGCACCGTAGCCTCTGGCTTTGGCCTCTAAGGTGTCTGCGAAAAGTTTTCTGACCGTGTCCCAAAATCCTATATAGGTTGCAGGACAAGAACGGGGGGTCTTACCTATGGGCGTTTGATCAACTTCTAGCACACGGTCAATTTGCTCCCAACCCTCTAAAGATTCACACCCATGCCAGGTTTGAGCGCTTTTTCGCGTCACTGCAGCTTGCACATTGGTGAGTAATACATCACGCGCTAGGGTTGACTTGCCAGATCCGCTGACGCCCGTTACTGCGACCAGTCGCCGAAGCGGGATGTTGACGTCTACATTTTTCAGGTTGTGTAAGTTTGCGCCCTTGATGCTCAGCCACTGAGCTACTTCAGAGCTTTCAGCACCCGCTCCACCAGGCGCGTTGAAGCTGGCACTAAGCGTTGCAAGTTGATACTCTTTATCAGCCTTGATTTGGGCTTTGGTTTTAGGGGTTTTAACACGCTTGGCATTGGCTTGTTCGAGCAACGTTGCTCGCTGAGCAGCCATAGCCTGCGCGCTCAAGACTTTGACCCCGCGCCTTAACTGGAAGGGGTGGCGCATCGCGTCTCTTAAATACTTTCCAGTCTGTGAGTCAGTGGCCTTGGATATTTCCGAAGCAACGCCCTGCGCCACCAAATGTCCGCCCCTCTTACCCGCGCTTGGCCCGATATCAATAATATGGTCAGCTGCGCGAATTGTCTCCTCATCATGTTCAACAACCACGAGGGTGTTCCCCTTGGAACTGAGATCCTTTAAAGCAGATATCAAAATTTGGTTGTCCCGGGCGTGAAGCCCAATCGTTGGCTCATCTAGGACATAACAAACGCCTTGTAAATTGCTTCCCAACTGGGCTGCGAGTCGAATGCGCTGGGCTTCGCCCCCTGAGAGCGTTGGCGCCCCCCGGTCTAGTGTTAAATAACCCAGACCCACCTTCTCTAAGAACTCCAAGCGACTTGCGATCTCAGGGACCAAATCTCTCGCAACCTCTGCGTCCCGCCCGCTCAGCTTGAGAGCGCTTACCCAGGCCCTCAGACGCCCCACACTCAGCTTAGCCAGATCCGTTATGGCAACTTTTTGAAATATCACGTGGCGCGCAGTGGGATTCAACCGTGTGCCTTCACAGCTTGGGCAGGGTTGATCGCTGATGTCTTCAACCTCTGGCTCTGCAAAGCTTTGCTCGCGACCTTTTTGATCCTCTTGCAGAGTTTCATCCAGCGCTTTGCGCTGCTCTTTAGACAATTTAAGGCCTGTGCCCACACACTCGGTGCACCAGCCGTGTTTGCTGTTGTAGGAGAAGAGTCTTGGATCTAATTCCATGTACGAAGTACTACACACAGGACATGCTCGCTTGGTGGAGAAGGTGTGGACTCGCCCGACCTTCGCGGTAGAGCGTTTTTCTTGCATCGCGCCCCCCAGGTCGCCCAAATCACTCAGTACGTTTAGCACGCCTTTACCGTGCTCTAAGGCAGTGAGCAGCGCTTGTCGCAATTCTTTTTCAGTGCTTGCGCTGACCACCAAGCTGAGCACGGGTAATTCAATCGTGTGCTCTTTAAAGCGGTCGATGCGGGGAAAGTTAAGTGTTGGCAAGAACTCCCCGTCGACTCTTAAATGGGTATACCCGCGAGCCTTCGCCCACTCTGCCCACTCGGTATAAACGCCTTTTCTGTTCACCACAAGTGGAGCCAATACGCCGATCAACTGGCCCTTGAATTCGCGCATCAAGTGAGCAGCAATGCGTTCGACGCTTTGGGGCTCCACGCTCGCCATGTCATGCACGCAGTGCTGGGTACCCAGTTTCACAAAGAGTAACCTGAGGAAATGCCAAACTTCTGTGGTAGTTCCAACCGTGGACTTTCTCCCCCCCCTTGAGAGCCTTTGCTCAATCGCAACGGTTGGAGGAATGCCGTAGACCGCGTCCACTTCGGGGCGTCCCGCAGGCTGGACAATACTTCTTGCGTAAGCGTTCAAGCTCTCCAAATACCGTCTTTGACCCTCGTTGAACAAAATATCAAACGCAAGCGTAGATTTACCCGACCCACTCACGCCGGTGATGACGTTGAATTTTTGCCTTGGAATATCCACCGACAAATTCTTTAAATTATGTTCACGCGCGTGAATGATTTGAATATTAGGATTCACGGCATTTGGGTTTTCTTTGTAACTCAGTTGCGCCGAGTGGTTGGTCTGCGCTTTAACCAACTCAGAATTCAACCCAAAAACCTGTCCGACAAGCGACTCATCGTACTCGCGCAGTGCAGCGCCGGTGTGCGACACCGCGTGTCGCCTCAAATCGTCTGGGGTGCCCTCAGCGACCAACTCGCCCCCAGCGTCGCCGCCTTCTGGGCCTAAATCAATAATCCAATCGCTGGAACGAATGACGTCCAAGTTATGCTCAATCACGATCAAGGAGTCCCCCGCCTCCAGCAGTCGCCTCAAAGCGCGCATGAGTTTTGCAATGTCATCAAAATGAAGACCTGTTGTTGGCTCATCAAACAAGAATAAAGTGCCCTTGCGCGCGAGAGACTGTTTGCTGTGACTGGTGGCCTTCGAAGCCGCTGCCAAGTAGCCTGCCAATTTAAGTCGCTGAGCCTCACCACCGCTGAGCGTTGGGACTGGTTGCCCTAAGCGCACATACTCCAGTCCAACGTCTACGATGGGTTGGAGGGTGCGTAGCACCTCTCTGTCTTTGGCAAAGAGTGCAACGGCTTGACTCACCGTTAACTCAAGCACATCGGCTACATTCAAATAAACCGCCGCGCCGGTTACGGCGTCTCGCCTTTCTATCTTGACCTCTAAGATTTCGGGTCTGTAGCGTTTACCGTCGCAATCAGGACAGCGCAGGTACACGTCGCTCAAAAACTGCATCTCTACATGCTCAAACCCTGAACCACCACAAGTTGGACACCTGCCGTCACCGCCGTTAAAACTAAACTTGCTCGCTGTATAGCCCCGCTGCTTGGAGAGCGTTGCGTTGGCAAATATTTCTCTCAGTGCGTCCCACGCACCGACATAACTCACGGGGTTAGAGCGGGCTGTTTTGCCGATAGGGGATTGATCCACAAAGACCACATCTGACAAATGATCAGCACCAAGAAGTCTTGAATGTGCACCCGGTGTCTCAGTTGCACGCCCAAAATGTCTGAGTAAAGTGGGGGCCAAAATATCTTGTATCAGTGTTGACTTGCCTGAGCCGCTCACACCGGTCACGCATACCAATCGCTCAAGGGGGAACTCTACAGAAATCCCCTTCAAATTGTGCTCAGTCGCTCCCTCCAAAATTAACCGAGGCGTTGAATCTCTAACCAAACGAGTGAGCCCAAGGCCCACCGATTTGCGCCCCCCCAGATACTCACCCGTTAGCGTATCTGCACCTCGAATTTGCGCGGGTGTTCCGTCAAAAACAATTTGCCCCCCTCTCTCACCAGGGCCGGGCCCCATGTCAATAATTCTGTCCGCAGCAAGCATCACTGCTGGATCGTGCTCGACAACGACCAACGTGTTGCCGGCGGTTTTTAAGCGTTGCATGGCCTGCGTGATACGCCCCATATCCCTTGGATGGAGTCCAATACTGGGCTCATCTAAAACAAAGAGCGTATTCACCAGGGACGTTCCAAGCGCTGTGGTGAGGTTAATGCGTTGCACCTCCCCGCCAGAGAGGGTTCTACTTTGTCGGTCCAGCGTTAAATAACCCAGCCCTACGTCACACAAATACCGAAGACGCGTTCTGATTTCATCAAAGAGCATCATGAGCGCTTGGCGCTCAGCGCTGTCGTGCACGACCAGTGAGTTGTCCCGCTCCATGGCATCAAAGAAGATCTTCATACGCTCAATGGGTAGGAGCATTAAATCGTGCAGGGTCAAACCGGGAAGACTGCTCAGTTGTTCAGCACTCCAGTCAACGCCTGCAGGCTTAAAACGGCCCTTTTGCAAGCCCGCAAGAGCCGCGCTTTGGCTGCTCCCGATACGCCACAGAAGACTCTCTGTTTTCAGTCTAGAGCCTGCGCAGACATGACAAGGGGTGTAGCTTCGGTATTTAGACAGCAGCACCCTAATATGCATCTTGTACGATTTGGTCTCTAAGTACTCAAAGAAGCGCTTGATACCAAACCATTTTTGATTCCACTTACCGTTCCACTCAGGAGAGCCGTTGATGACCCAGTCTTTTTGGGATTGGGAGAGTTTGTACCACGGCGTATCGCGGGGAATACCTTCTTTTTCGGCGTGGCGCATCAAATCTTCCTGAGCCTCAGACCAGGCAGGCGTTTGTATGGTTTTCACTGCACCTGAGCGAAGTGTTAGTTTGTCATTTGGTATGACAAGCCCATAGTCCACACCAATCACGCGCCCAAACCCTCTACACGTCTCACACGCCCCGACGGGAGAGTTGAACGAGAACATAGAGGGGGTTGGCGCGCTGTAGGACAGGTCGCTATCAGGACAATGCAGTCCGGTCGAGAAGCGCCATATTTCTGAGTTCGCTGCAGCGGGGGCATTGGTCGCAACTTCAGCCGCATCGACATACACATTGAGTCGTCCAGAACCGCGCTTGACTGCGGTCTCTATCGCCTCGAGCACACGGACTTGCTCAACGGAGCCGAGTCTGAAGCGATCAGCCACAACGTCCAAAACCTTTCTCGGTCCAGTGGGGGTGGAGACTTCGCGTTGACCCTGTACTTTGGTGAACCCACTCGCGGACAGCCACTGCTCAATTTCTTGGGGAGTTGCGGAGCCTGGCAACTCAACCGGAAAGGTGAAATAAAGCCTGGGGTCCACGCCTAGCTTTGCAACTCTTTGCTTAATCTCCTCATAGATTGACTGGGCGTTGTCTTGGCGCACGAGTTGAGCTGTTTTACGGTCATAGAGTTGAGCGGCTCTGGCAAACAACAATTTCAAATGATCATTGAGCTCTGTCATCGTCCCAACCGTAGAGCGAGAGCTGCGTACGGGATTGGTTTGATCGATCGCAATCGCCGGCGGCACGCCCTCCACCTTGTCTACGGCGGGTCGGTCCATTCGGTCCAAAAATTGGCGCGCGTATGCGCTAAAGGTTTCTACGTAGCGACGCTGGCCTTCTGCGTACAAGGTATCAAAAACAAGACTGGATTTACCAGATCCACTAGGGCCGGTCACGACCGTTAATTCGCCGGTGCGGATGTGAACATCTAGGTTCTTAAGGTTGTGCTGTCTAGCACCTGTGATTTTGATAATACCGTCGTCCATAGATGCACTGCTTTTTTATAGAAAACATACATTTTATGCAGGTTAGAAGACAATTCTTTTATGGGGTCAAAATGATGGGTACATTCTGCATGCGATACTTTGAGGTAAGCACATAGCTTGCAATTACTAAGGACACATGGGTTGAATAAACAAACTACGCCTGCGCCTAGTGACGAGGAGCGCGAAAGCGCTGCTCCTGCACGCGCCCAGATCCACCAAGAGATGATCTTGCGCCGTTGGCATTTGATCTCCAAAATGGACCCATCCACTGCGCTACCCTCGCCTTGTGTGAGCGTTTGCCTGACCAATGAAGAAAATGTTTGTACCGGTTGCTTTCGCAGTATCGATGAAATCTCAAATTGGGCCAGTTTCACGCCAAAACGCCAACTCGAAGTGTGGAAAAATCTTCTAAAACGCATTGAACACTTCACTGTTCCGCCCCAGGCTGGAGTCCAGTAAGATGGGGGCTTAGTCCTTGTTTGCCCGGGAAACCACAGACCCCATCACTGCATGCGTAAAATTTAGAAGTCAACCTGTAATACCTTACCCGGTCTTTCACCATGCCCAACGCATTCAACTTTCAATCCTCTCCCTTTGATTGCTTAACCAAAGAGGAGCAAGCCCGCGTAAGAGCGCGCGTTGATGTTGTTTACTTTCCCAAGAACACAGTCATTTTAGAGGTCGGAGAAACACCCAGCCATCTCTTTGTCATCATCAAGGGGCGGGTCGTTCAGATGGAGGAAAACGAGATTGTTGCAACCTATGACGTGGACGACTGTTTTGACGGGCGGGGCCTTGTCGCGGGCAAATCCAGTAGTCAGTTCTTGGCAGCGCAGGAGGTTGTTGCTTACCAGTTGGGTCGTCAAACGGTGAGTGATTTGATTGCATCAAATATTAGTTTTGGCGCACTGCTTTTCTCCGATTTAGGACAAAAACTAAACGTCCTCTCCAACCGAGCAGATGAGCATCAAATGCAGTCACTCACCTTGACCCGTGTTGATGAAGCTTTTTTACGACCAGCGCACTTCGTCTCAAGTAACGCTACGGTGCTGGATGTGGTCAAACTCTTTAATGAGCACCGGATCTCAAGCGTACTGGTTCAGTCATTTGTGAATTCGCAGCTGGGTCAAACCATTGCCACGAAAGATTTGAATCAACCCCCGGGCACACCACAAACGGTTGGCATGTTCTCGTCCAACGATTTGCAGCGTGCGATCCTCTCAGATCCAGAACACTTTCAAACGCTCAAAGTCATCGACTTTGCTCGCTTTAATCTCGTCTCTGTCAAGCCCTCTAGCACGGTTGGGGACGCGCTGGCGTTAATGCTTAAACACCGCATACACCGCCTTGTCGTTCAAGAGGACGATAAGATCAACGGCGTTCTCGAGTCTTTGGATTTGTTCAGCTTTCTCTCCAATCACTCCTACCTCATCAGCACGTTAATAGAGGAAGCAAAAGACTTAGAGACCCTAAAGAATGCAGCGCACAAGATAACGGTGATGATGCGCACTTTATACAAAAGTGGATCAAAGATACACCTTATCTGCGGCTTGGTGCAGGAGTTAAATGCACGTCTGATCGAAAAAGCTTGGATGCTGATTGCACCTAAAGACTTGATCGAGAACAGTTGTCTCTTTGTGATGGGCAGTGAGGGGCGGGGCGAACAGCTGCTTAAAACCGATCAGGACAACGGCCTCATCTTGAGAGACGGCTACACCCCACCCGGCGATTTACAAGCGCTCACAGAGAAGCTCTCTAACGCCCTCATTGACTTTGGCTATCCGCCTTGCCCTGGTCAAATCATGCTCTCCAATCCAGAGTGGCGCATGACGACAAGCGACTTTAGCAAGCGCATCCGAGAGTGGTTCATCATGCCTTCCCCGGCTCGTTTGATGAATTTAGCCATATTTATGGATGCCGATACTGTATGCGGCGACGCGGCTCTTTTGATGCAGGTTCGACTGAGTCAGATGCAATTTACGACAGACAATGACGCCATGCTCTCTCGCTTTGCTTCGGCCTCAAATGCCTTTGGATCGGATTCGGGTTGGTGGAACAAAATTTTGGGCATGGGCTCCAAGCACGAGGCATTCAGCATTAAACGCGAGGCTATATTTCCGCTGGTTCACGGTGTTCGCAGTTTGGCTTTAAAGCACAGCATCTTCCAAACCGGCACGGTCGCACGCATCGAGGAGCTTGTGCAAAAGGGACACCTCAGCGCCAAAATGGGGCTTGATTTAACCCAAAGTCTTCACCTCTTGATTGAGCTGCGGTTCAAATCAGGCATCAAGGAGTTGGAGTCAGCCCAAACGATCTCAGGTCGTGTGGACCTGGATTTACTCTCAACGTTGGAGCGGGACTTGCTAAAGGACACCATCAACGTTGTGCGCAGGTTTAAATCCCTCTTAACGCAACAATTCAAACTCGATTCCTTTTGAAGCGAACGCTCACCCAAACAATCTGACGACATTGCAATGACAACTCCCCTGACAATTCAAGGCTGGTACAGATTACTCAAAAGGGAATATCAAAAACGTCTTTTGCGGGATAAAGAGTTTTCTTTTTTGTTCGAAGATCCGCCTGCGAACGAATGGATCGCGATCGACTGTGAGACAACGGGGCTTGATGTAAGGCGAGACGAGATCATCTCGATCGCAGCGATCCCCATCAAAAACAGTGCGCTACTGACCAGTGAACGTCTGGAGCTGCTCATTAAGCCTAAGCAAGGACTCTCAGCGCAAAGTGTGCGCGTTCACCGATTACGCGCGTGTGATTTAGAGCAAGGGTTGGACGCGCAGACCGCGGCTAAAGAGTTTTTGCATTTTATTGGCAGTCGCCCCCTTGTTGGTTACTACACAGAATTTGACATCGCGATGATCAATAAAATTGTGTACCCCATCCTTGGCATTCGCCTGCCCAACACCCAAATCGACGTTTGTAATATTTACTACGACTATAAATTCAAACAACTCCCGCCTTATCAACAGTACGCCAACGCAGACATCGATTTAAGATTTGTAAGTCTCATGAGTGACCTTGACCTACCGAGCCGTCATGGACACGACGCATTCAATGATGCCGAAATGGCGGCTCTTGCCTTTGTCAAACTGCAAGAGCTTGTTCGCTCAAAATAATCACTGCAAAGGCGTTACTTTTCAAAGCAGCACAATCTAAATCGCACAAAAAAAAAGGCCGACTTTTTGAGTCGGCCTTTTAACTAAAGAGAGAGTCTCTTAGCGCATAAGCATCTTAATGTCCAGAACCAGTAGAGGCTCCAAAACCAGTTTCTGAGCGAACTCTTTGTGCTGGAAAAGCCTCGCGCTCTTTGGCTGCAGCCTCACTTCTATCTAAGATAGAGAAGAGCCAAATACCGAAAAACGCAATTGACATGGAGAACAAAGCAGGCGAGGCGTAGGGGAACCATGCTGAACCCTTAGGATTGCCAAGCGTTGCCTCCCAAACTGATGGGGATACCACTGTTAAAGCCACCGATGAAATAAGGCCTAAGAACCCTCCAATCACAGCGCCCTTTGTCGTGCAGTCTTTCCAAAGCACAGACATAAAAAGCACGGGGAAGTTAGCTGACGCGGCAACCGCGAACGCCAAAGAGACCATAAACGCAATGTTTTGTTTCTCAAACACGATACCCAACAACACAGCGATAACACCCAGAGCAAGCGTCGTCATTCTAGATACGCGCAACTCATCTGCACTGTCTGCCTTGCCGCCTTTGATTAAAGTAGCGTACAGATCATGAGACACAGCTGAGGCACCGGACAAAGTCAGACCTGCAACAACAGCCAAGATGGTTGCAAAAGCCACTGCAGAGATGAATCCAAAGAACACATCGCCGCCAACAGTTTTAGCGACCAACACCGCAGCCATGTTTGCCGTTCCAGCTCCGCCTTTAATAACGCCCTTGACCGTATCGGCCAACTCTGGGTCGGTGAGAACTAGCGTGATTGCACCAAAACCAATGATGAAGATCAACACATAAAAGTAGCCAATCCAAGTGGTTGCCCAAAAGACTGATTTACGTGCTTGTTTAGCATCAGGTACGGTAAAGAAACGCATCAAAATGTGCGGAAGTCCGGCTGTACCAAACATCAGCGCCATACCAAAGGAGATGGCAGAAACCGGGTCCTTGATAAAGCCGCCGGGAGACATAATCGCGAGTCCCTTCTTGGCGGCTTCCTCAGGCGATGCGCCGCCCGCTTGTGCAATAGCGGCTTTAACCTCAACACCTTTGGCAAACAAGGCCTCTGGACTGAAGTTGAACTGGGCAAGTACCATAAAGGCCATGAACGTAACGCCCGAGAGGAGCATACAAGCTTTGATAATTTGAACCCAAGTTGTTGCAGTCATCCCGCCGAAAATGACGTACACCATCATCAACGCACCGACCAACACCACTGCAACCCAGTAATCAAGTCCAAAGAGGAGTTTGATCAGCTGACCTGCGCCCACCATTTGAGCGATCAAATAAAAGGCAACCACAATCAAAGTCCCTGAAGCGGCAAAGGCTCGGATTGGACCGGGTTGGAAACGGTAGCCAGCAACGTCAGCAAATGTGAATTTACCCAAGTTACGAAGTCTCTCAGCCATTAAGAAAGTAATGACAGGCCAACCAACTAAAAATCCGATCGAGTAAATCAACCCGTCGTAGCCATTTGCCATCACTGCAGCCGTAATTCCCAAAAAGGAAGCTGCAGACATGTAATCACCCGCAATGGCCAAGCCGTTTTGGAAACCAGTAATACTGCCACCCGCAGTATAAAAATCTGCAGCCGAGCGTGTTCGAGCTGCAGCCCATTTCGTAATTCCAAGTGTGAGCGCCACAAAGCCAACAAACAAACTAATAGCAGTCCAGTTGGTTGTTTGCTTAGCCGTTTCCCCCACATCGCCGCCGGCGGCGAACGCCAGTCCGCTTAGGAGCGAGAACAATATGATGAGTTGAGTCTTTAATTTCATTTTGAAACGTCCTCTAATATTTCCGCTGTTAGCGTGTCGTACTCACTATTGGCCCGGTTGACATAAATACCGGTGATCAAAATAGTGAACAAAATAACCCCCATCCCAATTGGGATCCCCAAACTTGTCACCCCGTCTCCAATGGGTTGCCCAAGAAACGGCTTGTTAAATGCAATTAACCCAATGTACCCGTAATAAACGATCAACATCAATACGCACAAAAACCAACCGAAATTGTTTCGCTTGGATTGCAACTCATGATATTTGGGATGATTTTGAATTTTGTCGACAATAGGATCACTCATATTTATGCCCTCTTCCTCATAACGTACTTACACATCAGGATTTATTTCTTGCGCTACTTTAAAAAAGCAACACATTAAACTAAATACCTATTGACGAGTATGCACTCTTTTTTTGGTGCTTAACACTAAGGGTTGTACTAATTAGTCTTAATTGATTAAGATCAATAATTCGCACTAGGGTTAACAACTAAACACTATCGTTAACCCCTACAAAACGCACTACCTAAGCTTAAATGCTTTTCAAATGTTGATGGATTTCGTCCATATGCTCAAATATTTTGTGAGCTCCGGCATCCCGTAACTGACGCGCCTGAACCCTATGAGTGTTTGTATGGGGAAGGTAAGCCCAAACGCTCGCCCCAGCGCTGACCCCTGCGTGGACACCTGTGGGTGTGTCCTCAATCACCAAACATAATTGGGGATCGACATTCAGATGTTTGGCTGCAGCCAAATAAACATCGGGAGCTGGTTTGGTTTTGGGCATCTCATGCCCGCTAAAAATTCGGCCTCCAAACCACCCCATTAAATCAACTTTACTCAGTTGAAGCTCAACTTTGACCCGGTCGGCTCCGGATGCACAGGCAATCTTTGCGTTAAAGCGCTGGTGTGTGTACTCAACCACTTTGTGAATGCCGGGGATGGGTAACAACTGAGCGCTCAAGGCCTTATCCCTCTCAGCTCTAAACTGAGCCAGCCAATGCTCAGTCAAAGGCTTACCCGTCATTTGTTCAAATAAAGGGGCTTGATCTTTAACGGCTCGCCCCAGGAAATGATGGGCACACTCATCAACGCCCAGCGCCCAGCCCTCAGCGTTCAAGCACTGTGTCAAAACGCCCAGCGTAATGGGCTCGCTGTCGACCAAGACACCATCGCAATCAAAGAGAACCGCCTCAAACACATTCATCCTTTTTAAGTCACCCACTTTGGTCAAGCCCCTCAAAATAAGTCACTGAGCGCTCAAACACCTATTGGATAGCGTTTAAATGCTGCTCTAAAAGCATTAACAACCTGCGAGGGCGCGGACATACTGACATTTAAGTCCTTCACCAGACCATCTTGAAGTCCGTATATCAATCCGTGCACAACAATTTTTTGATCCCTAGCCCAAGCATCTTGCAGCACATTGGAGAGAGCAACATTACCAACTTGCTCAATCACATTCATCTCACAAAGCACACGCTCTAGCTCGTCTTGGGGCAAGTGATTAAGCCTCTTGCGGTGACGAAGGTGCACATCTTGTACATGTCGCAACCAATTATCAGCAAGCCCAATACGCAGCCCCCTCGCCGCAGCGATAACGCCCCCGCATCCGTAGTGGCCGACCACCATAATGTGCTCAACCCGAAGGTGCTCGACCGCAAATTGAATAACAGACAAAGCGTTCAAGTCAGAGTGAACGACAACGTTGGCGACGTTTCTGTGAACAAAGATCTCACCCGGATCTAGCCCCACTATTTCATTGGCCGGCACTCTCGAATCAGAGCAGCCAATCCAAAGATACTTAGGGGACTGTTGTTTGGCCAAATGCGCAAAAAAACCAGGTCGGTCTTTCTCCATCCGCGCAGCCCATGCAATATTGTTATCAAACAGGTGTTTTAAGGGTGTTGTCAATTTAAGCTACGCATTAATAATTTATGAGCACAGAAATGCTGCGTCCTAATTCTCTCCAATTATGAAGCAAAATAGGGTGCCTCAGTTTACAAAATCTTAGGATGACATCATCCCCCTGCTCCATTGAACCCCACTCACAAACTCCCCTCTAGCCTTTCATTCCCCTTTGGTCTGCAACCCGTTGAGCCAGGCGTTAAAAAAGAAGTCGCACCCGGCGTTTTTTGGATCCGAATGCCCTTGCCGTTTGCGCTTGATCACATCAACCTTTGGCTGATAGAGGACAACATTGACGCGCGCGAGGGCTGGACCCTGATTGACTGCGGTATTGACTCTGCACCCACTCGTGCGATTTGGAATCAAGTCCTCCAAAACGAGCTGATGGGTAAGCCGATCCTACGCATCATTGCAACTCACATGCATCCGGATCACTTGGGCAATGCGCACTGGTTGAGCAAAGAATTTGACGCGCCTCTTTGGATGAATCCAACGGAGTTTTATGCATCGCACTGCGCACGCGCTTCGAACTCGGGATTTGGGGGCACGGCCGTTGCTGCCTTTATGGCCTCCCACGGCCTGACCCCAACGGACTGGATAGAGACGATTCAAAATCGCTCCAACACTTACGCCGAGATGGTGCCTGACATTCCAATGCAATTTATCGGTATCCATCACAGGGACCGTATTCAGATTGGGGGGCACGTCTGGGAGTGCATCAAGGGTCACGGACACTCGCCCGAGCACATCTCTTTGTATTGCCAAGACCGGCACGTTCTAATCAGTGGAGATATGCTGCTGCCCAAGATCTCTACTAACGTGAGCGTTTGGGCGTCCGAGCCTTTGTCAAATCCCGTACAACAGTTTTTAGACTCTCTACAGCTTTTGAGTGGCCTGCCTGAGAGGACTCTTGTCTGCCCCTCACACGGCATTCCTTTTCAAGGTGCAGAGCAACGCATTGATGAACTTACACTGCATCATAAAGAACGCTTGGATGAGGTTTTAGACGCTTGCACCCAATCACCACAAAGCGCTTTTGATATCACCAAAGTCATGTTCAAAAGAGAGCTGGATCTGCACCAAATTACGTTTGCAATGGGAGAGGCCCTCGCCCATCTGCACTGGTGGTGGCACAAAGGTAGCTTAAAGCGTGTCAAAGGCGAAGACCATATTTACCGCTTTCACGCTTGAGAGCTCATCGCTCACTGAGATGGGGGTTTTAGTAAGCGCGTTTTGTTCTTGAGCGGCCTTGAGCGCATATTTCAAGACCCAATTCAAGACCAAAGGGGAGCTGTCTTATCGCTGAGCGCGGCGCGGCGCTCCTTAAAGTCGGGTACAACCTCTTTCACTGTATCCCAAAATCTTGGGCTATGGTCCATCACGCGCAGGTGACTTAGCTCATGCGCGACAACGTAGTCAATCACATCCATCTTAAAGTGAATCAATCTCCAGTTTAAGCGGATAGAGCCATCTGAGCCAGCGCTTCCCCATCGTGTATTAGCGCTGCTCAGCGCAAGCTTAGTCCAAGTAACGCCTAGTTGAGCCGCAAAATGATCAAGTCTTTGCGCGAACAAAGTCTTCGCTTGTCGCATCAACCAAGCTTGAACGGTGTCTTGAATTTGAGTGGGATGTGCGCTAATGGGCAATCCCAAATAAAGTTTTGCGCCCGCGTTTAGCTGGGTGAGTTGGTTTAGGGGGGTAAGCGTACTCCCGTCCGCAAGTCTTAGCACGCCCCCGGTATGAGCACCCGTTGGGGACTGGCTAAAAGCGTGAGCACAATCTAAGACGAGCTCAATTTCCACGCCCAAGACAGGAAGTGTTGCACCATTTTCCCAAACGATCTTGCGTTTAGAAAGAAATTTCTGGCGCTCCTGCATTTCTACAATCTTACGAACAATCCAATCGGCTCGCTCTTGTAAAGCCGCTTCAATCTCACCCCAACCAACCCAGCGCGGAGCGCTCACGGTTAGACCATCGTAGCCAACACTCATGCCAATGGTTCTGCGCTTTGCTCTTCTAAACGCATACGCTATTTCAGTGTTTTGTAGGATGGTGACTCTTTTGGCTTTTGGATGACGAAATAAATTTGCTTCGCCCTTTGGGACCAAGTCTTCGAGGACTCGGGGAGTCTCCTGGCCTATTACAGTGGACTTGGGTGAGCTCACTTTGCCTTGGTCGCGCGCACCCTCATGATCCACAGCGTGATCAAACAAATCTAAAACCAATTGAACAAACTGTTTCAAATATAGTTACTCAAAAATATAAGACTTGACTCAACTCTTTCGACTCTCTTTGTATTTGCGTCATTGATAAGCTTGAGGGTCCAACCTATGCATCTCGGACTCTATCCACTGCTCGACCTGCGCATTCAAAGTCTCCGGTGAGCAATCCGTTGAGGGTATGGCAACACCGATAGAGACATCGACGGTTCCTGGGTACAACAAAAAGGATTTTCGAGGCCAACACCGTGCCGAGGTGACAGCAACAGGGATGACATCAACCCCCGTTTCAATTGCAAGCCTGACTCCGCCTGATTTGTATTTGCCCACCTCCCCTCTGGGAATTCTTGTACCCTCAGGGAACATGATTACCCAAACACCTCTCGCCAACAGCACTTTGCCCTGCTCGACCACTCTTTGAAAGGCGCGCGCCTTTTGTGATCGGTCAATGTGGATCATATCCAATTGACCCATTGCCCATCCAAAAAAAGGTATATACAGTAACTCACGCTTAAATACATATGCCAATGGATGGGGCATGATCGCGGGCATTAAAAAAGTTTCATAAGCTGATTGATGTTTTACCAGCAAAATAACTCCACTGTTGATTTGGCTGGGTAGGTTCTCAAAACCTTGGACTCTGTAGTGGACCCCGGCTATAACTCTGGCAGCACCGACCGCCATTTTGAGCCAGTAACTCGCAAACCAATAGAGTCTGTCCCCCCTTATCCCAATTAAGCTTGCCAATAAAACGCCAAGGGCATAAGGGATGACTGAGAGTATGAGCCAACTCAAATAAAGGGCCGAGCGTAACAAGGCGCTCGCATATTCAAGCGAAGTTAGACGGGGAGATTTAGCATTATTCAAACTGAGTCCCGCCTCATCTGTGGCCCCTAAACAATCCTTGGGCCGATTTCGCCCCAAACTCTTTGGAGGATTGGGTGGTCTGCTCTTTGTTCAACAGCCAATCCACGAAGGCCGACAGGTCAGTATGCGTGAGTGTGTTGGCGGGGAAATGTGCTGGTAGGTCAACATGCAAAAACTGCTCGCCTTTGCCCGTTAAAACCAAATGCGGCTCGCAGCCCAGATCAACACACGCCTGCAAATCTCGAAGAGAATCGCCCACAGCAGGTACCCCTTTTAAATCTACGCCGTAGCGCTCACCGATTTGCTGAAAAAGTCCAGGCAACGGTTTACGACATTGACACCGGTCCTCGGGGGTGTGAGGGCAATAAAAAATAGCGTCGACCCGCCCCCCCTCAGATGCCAGGAGTTTATTCATCTTCTCATGCATCAGGTTCAGCGTCCCCACATCAAACAACCCACGCCCCAATCCCGATTGATTACTCGCAACTACGACATGCCATCCCGAATGGTTTAACCTTGCAATAGCCTCAATCGCACCCGGCAAAGGTCGCCACTCATCGGGCGATTTCACATAATCATCCCGGTCAAAGTTGATCGTCCCGTCTCGGTCTAAGATGACTAGTTTTGTGCTCAAGTTAAATAAATCCTCTGGTTAACCAAAATTAATTTCCACCCCAAACACCAATCTAGCCAAGCCTTGCCAAACTCAGCCTACGCTCAATTACGCAGCCAACCGAGCAAGATCAGCAACACGGTTCATTTCAAGGTGCAGGTTTTGCAGCAAAGCTAGCCTGTTGTTTCTAAGTTGCTCGTCAGGGTCGTTCACCATGACTTGATCAAAAAACGTATCCGTGGGTGTTTTGAGCGCAGCCAAAGCAACCAACGCCTGCGCATAATCTTGGCGCCCCCAATGCGCTGCACAAATGGGCGCAATACTTTGTAATGTGTCGTATAAATCTCTTTCGGCACCCGTAGACAGCAAATGCACCACAAGCTCTTGGGGTTTAGTGGTCCGCACACCGGAGTCACTCAGCCTATTTTCTTTCTTCAAAATATTACCAATACGCTTATTGGCTGCAGCAAGCGCGGGTGCTTCTGGTAATTCGCCAAATGCATGAACCGCTTTAACTCTGAGTGGCACATCAACCAGCAGCTCCGGTCTTTGTGAGATCACGGCGTCTATTTCTTTGACAGAATATCCACCCTCTTTTAAGCTGCTACTCAGGCGGTCATAGATAAAGCTTTTCAGCTGATCCATCACCTCAGCTTGCGAGAGCTTTAAGCGATCCCCAAACAGAGCACAAATTTGCGTGAGCAAGGGCGTAAGCTCTATCTTCACATCTCGCTCTACCAACATTCTGATCAATCCAAGGGCATGCCGTCTGAGCGCAAAGGGGTCTTTATCGCCGCTCGGGCCTTGACCAACCCCAAAGAGCCCCACCAATGTCTCTAACTTGTCGGCCATAGCAACTATGATTCCTACAACGCTTCTTGCCAGTTGATCCCCCGCAAACCTGGGCTTGTAATGATCTTCAATTGCAAACGCCACCTCCTCAGACAATCCCTCACTGAGCGCGTAGTACTTACCCATCGTCCCTTGGAGCTCCGGAAACTCGGAGACCATGTCCGTCAACAAATCGGCTTTCGCTAAGCGGGCTGCTTGTTGGGCACTTTTTAAAAGATGTCCACTTGAAGTGCTTAATTCGTCTTGTGCACTTGGGTTTTTAGACCACATTTGCACCAAGATATTCACGATCTCGCACACCCGCTCCACTCGCTCACCTTGAGAGCCGAGCAAGTTGTGATAAACCACTTTGGATAGTCCAAATATTCTGGACTCCAGGGTTTTCTTTTTGTCTTGGTCAAAGAAGAACTTTGCATCAGCCAATCTGGGTCTAACAACGCGTTCATTTCCCTCAACAACGGCGCTTGCATCAACCGGGGCGATGTTGCTGACCACCAAAAAATGATTGGTTAATTTACCGCCCTCATCCAGGAGCGGAAAATATTTTTGATTGGCTTTCATCGTTAAGATCAAGCATTCCTGGGGCACTTGCAAGAAATCTTGCTCAAACTTACACGTTAATACGTTCGGTTTTTCTACAAGCGCACAAACCTCGTCCAGCAGCGCTTCGTCCTCTAACGGGTGAAAGTTGGGACCTAACTTCTTGGCAGCATTTGCAAGCTGCGTTTGGATACTCGCCCGCCTATCCTTAAAATTGGCAATCACCCCGCCCACTTCTTGCATGACTCGCTCGTATTGTGAAGCGTCGTTTATAACGATAGGCGAGGCTTTGCTTTCAAATCGGTGCCCCTGGCTCGAATTCCCAGCGCTGAGACCCAGAAGTTGAACAGGTACGACCCTTGAGCCGTGCAGCGCCACCAATCCGTGAGCTGGACGCACAAAATTCACCGTACTCCAACCCGGCAACTCGCACCCACCTTGCAGTTGATAGCTCATCATCTTCGGAATGGGGAGTTCGCCCAACATGTCGTTTAAAGCCTTCTGTAATCCCTCTTGCAAGGTTGCGCCTGCTTGGATATGGTCATAATAAAGAGCCTGCGCCTTGCCGTCCATCTCTTTGTGCAAGCTCTCCACATCCAATTCAGAAAGCCCCATAGACTGCAGTTTTTTCGTCAGTGCAGGAGTGGCTTTTCCGTGTGCGTCCAGCCCTACAGAGACAGGCATTATTTTTTGCTTAATTTGCCGCTCTGGCGCCTGCTCCAAAACTCCGCTCATCAAGACACCCAGACGCCTTGGTGTTGCAAAAGATTGAGCCGAGCTCTCAGGGCTGAGAAGACCTTGCGCTTTGAGTCCTTTCTCAATACTTTGTGCAAACACACCGCCCAGCTTTTTTAACGCTTTGGGAGGCAACTCTTCAACTAAGAGTTCTATCAATAGGTTCTCAGGTTTCATGCTGTTACGTTGTTTTATTTTCTAATTGAACTCGTTGGGTAAGTGAGCAGATGTAGATGTAGGGGTTGATACCGTTAATACAGGTCTCAATACCAAGCATTCTTACGCGGCATGCACCTTCATCTCATTCACCCACTCACGCGGAGCCATCGGGAAACCCAGACGCTCGCGACTCTCAAAGTAACTCTGCGCTACGGAGCGGGCCAAGTTTCGGATGCGCCCTATATACGCAGCGCGCTCAGTCACACTGATCGCACCCCGAGCATCTAATAAATTAAAATTGTGCGCACACTTTAGCACTTGCTCGTAAGCGGGCAGTGCTAATTTATGCTCAATCAAGTGATGCGCTTGTCTCTCATTTGCACTGAAAGCATGAAATAAAAACTCAACATCACTGTGCTCAAAGTTATATGCAGATTGCTCTTGCTCATTTTGCAAATACACATCCCCATACTTCACTTTATCAGTCCACTGCAGATCATAGACGTTATCTACGTTTTGCAAGTACATCGCCAACCTCTCTAGCCCGTAGGTGATCTCACCCGTAATGGGCTTGCAATCAATGCCCCCCACTTGCTGGAAATAGGTGAACTGAGTCACTTCCATGCCGTTCAACCATACCTCCCACCCCAAGCCCCACGCACCAAGCGTTGGATTCTCCCAGTCATCTTCGACAAAGCGAATATCATTTTTCTTGAGATCAAATCCAAGCGACTCGAGGGAGCCCAAATACAAATCCAAAATATCTGCTGGCGCTGGCTTTAGTACAACTTGAAACTGATAGTAATGCTGGAGTCTGTTGGGGTTTTGTCCGTAACGCCCGTCTTTGGGTCTGCGGCTTGGCTGTACGTAAGCAGCGCTCCAGGGCTCTGGTCCAATGGCTCTTAGGAAAGTCGCAGTGTGAGAGGTCCCAGCACCGACCTCCATATCGTATGGCTGGAGCAAGGCGCAACCCTTACTGTCCCAGTAGTTTTGGAGTTGAAGGATGATTTGTTGAAACGTCAGCATTTGTTAGTTTTAGTGAGGACTCATCGAAACGATGACTTAGTGATTGTTTTCAGTATTAAAGGTACTCTAGGCTTGTGATGTGTGATGTGTGATGTGTGATGTGTGATGTGTGATTTGGCCAGCCCCCATTTTACTTGGGCACACGCGCTAATTCACTTTGTTCTCTCTTTTGTTCCATATTAGGATTCTTTTTTTTGGAACGCTCTTCGGCATAACGCCGCAGCGAGTACAGTCAAACAAAGGCCCCACAAAGGATAAAGGGAATAAGCCCCGCTCCACTGTGCATAGGGCGTTGGAGATGCTATCACGCCTCTTACGCTGCCTTTTAATACGCCTACCTCACCCTTGGGTAGCATCGCAACTACATACCCATTGTGGTCAATGGCTGCTGTTGCGCCCGTGTTCGTAGCCCTAAGCATCGGACGCTGCATCTCGAGTGCACGCATACGAGATGCGTTCAGATGCTGTTCTACTGCCCAAAACGTTCCAAACCATCCAATATTGCTTACATTGACCATGAGGGTCGGAGCTGCCTTGGGATCAAGAACGAAGGACTGGGCCAACTCTTCCCCAAATACATCCTCATAGCAAATATTAATGGCAATTCTTTGTCCCTCAATT